>CAYHEI010000273.1:0-4794 GCA_964355385.1 uncultured bacterium
GGCCAGTCGCACGCCGAGCGCGGCGCCGTCCCCGAAATAGTCCCGGATAACTTGCGGGTGGTAGTAGAGCAGGACGCGGATGTCCGAGAAGCCGTGCTTCTTCAGCAGACGGAACCCGTGCTCCACGACGGGTCGATTGGCGACCGGCAGCATCGGCTTCGGAATGTTGCATGTGAGCGGGCGCATCCGGGTCCCGAATCCGCCGGCCATCACGACGGCGATCACAAGTTCCTCACAAGAAATTATAGCAGCGGCTCGCGGACGCGGGGATCGGGCACCGCGGCGCCGCTTCCACTTGACAACGCCCGAAGCCTTCTGTATGTTGCGGTACGTTCTCGATATTTTATGACGCGTTCCGAGATTCGTCCTCGTGGTTCCGACGCGCGCGCGGGAGAGATCGGTCTCCCGGCGGCGGCGGCAGGATACCGGAAACGCGCCCTCTCCGCCCCGATCCCCCCGTTGACGATGCCGGCCCCGGCCCGCGGTGTCACCGCGAGCCGGCCGTCCCGTCCCCGCGGGAAGAGGGCGGCGGCTCCCTAGGCCTTCGTGTTCGTGGACGTCCGTCCCCAAGCGACACGGGCGTCCCGCCAACGGTCTTGGGATGAACGTGAATGGCAGTGAACAACTTGTGGACAAGTCGGGGGGGTAGACTGTCGCAACGGCATATGAATATGGAATGGCTGGGGACGGTGGTGGATGGATTGTGGACAACTTGTTCGCCAAAAAGCCTGACTTATGAACACGCTATCAACAACTTGTGGATAACTGACGGGGGATAACAAGACATGGCCGACCCGACCGCTCTCTGGCACGACGCCCTCCAAGAGCTGGAACGACAGCTGTTGAAGCCCCAGTTGGACACGTGGATCGCGCCGATTCGCCCCCTGCACTTGGACGGCGGTGTCCTGGTCCTCGGGGTCACCAACGAACTTCATAAGGCCTATTTGATCAAGAACTGTCAGGACCGGATCGAGGAGACCCTTTCCCGGTTGTTCGGCGCCCCCCTGACGATCCGCTTCGAGTTGGACGTCAACGGTCAGGGGGTGCTGTTCGCACCGCCTCCCGTGGCCGCCGACACCGCCGCTTCGAAGTCCGCCCGCCCGGCTCCGGCCAAGCCGACCCCCGACGAGGGGGGATTGCCCCTGAACCCCCGCTACATCTTCGATTCCTTCGTGGTGGGCGGCGGCAACCGGTTCGCCCATGCCGCCGCGCAGGGCGTTGCGGAAAAGCTGGGCCGGACCCACAACCCCCTCTTTCTGTACGGCGGCGTCGGGCTGGGGAAGACCCACTTGTTGCACGCCATCGGTAATCATGTCCGGGTGAAATACCCCTCCAAGCGAGTCGTCTATACCACGTCCGAGAAGTTCACGAACGACATGATCAAGTCCATCAAGGACCAGCACATGAGCGACTTCCGGCGGAAATACCGCAATATGGACCTCCTGCTGGTGGACGACATCCAGTTCGTGCAGGGCAAGGAGAGCACCCAGGAGGAGTTCTTCCACACCATCAACGACCTGATGAGCGTCCAGCACCAAATCGTAGCGACCTCCGACACCCATCCCAAGGACATCAAGGTCGAGGACCGGCTGCGTTCCCGTTTCCAGGGCGGTCTCGTAGCCGATTTGCAGGCGCCCGACCTCGAAACCCGCATCGCGATTCTCAAGAAGAAGGCCGAATCGGAGCAGTTGACCGTCCCCGAGGACGTGCTGGCCGTCATCGCCGAAGCCGTCCAATCCAACATCCGGGAGCTCGAGGGCGGGCTCAATCGTGTGATCGCCTTCGCGAGCCTCACCGGCCAACCGCTGACCCTTGAACTTGCACGTGAGGCCCTGCAAGATCTTCTCAGTATCAATAAGCCGCCCATGACCGTCGATCGTATTCAGACCGCCGTCGCAAAGCACTTCACATTGGATCCGACCGTCCTGTCGGACCGCACGCGCACCGACGCCGTGGCGTATCCCCGGCAACTCGCCATGTACCTCTGTCGCGAACTCCTCGGCGCGTCGTACATGCTCATCGGCGATCAATTCGGCGGGCGGGACCATTCGACCGTGCTGCACGCCAACGAGAAGATCCGTCGCCTGATCGAGAACGACATCCAGACGAAATCTCATCTCACTGAGATTCGCAAGGTGCTGGACGCATGAAGGCAGCGTCCACAATCCGTCCCCGGCTCTTCTTCTACGCAGGCCTGTTTTCATCCGATTCTCCGTTCTCTTCCACATCCTACGACTACTATTCTCTTCGCAGTAGAAATAGTAGGATGTTGACAGCCGGGGACATCCGGGGAGGAGCCTGATGGAATTCACGATTATTCGCAAAGCGCTCGTCGACGCCCTCGAGACCGTCAGCAGCGTCGTGTCTACGCGCCCGACGCTTCCGATCCTGGGCAACATGCTGCTCGACGTGCGCAAGAAGGACGTCGTGCTGACCGCCACCGACCTCGAGGTCGGGATCGTTCTGCGCGTGGACGCCACGGTGAAGCGCGAGGGCAAGCTCACGGTGCCGGCGAAGAAGTTCCTGGACGTCGCCCGCGAGATGCCCGGCGACGACCTGGCGATCGAGGCGGACACCGCCTCCCGCATGCTGCTCAAGTCGGGCAAGGTGGACATCAAACTGCTCGGCCTCGCGCCCGACGAGTTCCCGCAGCTCCCCGAGGTGAAGCAGGAGGCGCAGGTGAAGGTCTCCAGCGCGGTGCTGACCGCGATGATCGGCAAGACCCTCTACGCGGTCTCGGGCGACGAGACCCGCTACGTGCAGAACGGCGCGCTGATGATCTGGGAGAAGAACGAGCTGCGTCTGGTGACGACGGATGGGCGGCGGCTGGCGTTCATCCGGCACGCGCTTCCGGGGACGGGCGGCAAGGGGGAGGCGATCGTGCCGACCAAGGCGCTGCAGGAGCTGGGGCGCCTCTTCGGTGCTCAGGACGAGGAGGTCACCATCGTCCTGGGCGAAGGGTACGCCAAGTTCCCCGCGGGCGGCGGCACGCGCACGACGCGCCTCATCGACGGAAAATTCCCGGACTACGAGCAAGTCATCCCCAAGGCGCAGGACAAGAAGGCCACGCTGGACACCGCGGAGCTGCTCGCCGCGGTGCGCCGCAGCGCGCTGATCGCGTCGGACCGGTCGAATGCCGTCCGGCTGGACTTGAAGAAGGGCGTCCTGGTGCTCTCCGCCGCCAGCCACGAGCTGGGCGAGGCCCGCGAGGAGATCGCCGCCCAGTACGACGGCGAGGGGCTCTCGGTCGCGTACAACGCGAAGTTCCTGATGGACGTGCTCAAGAACATCGAGTCCAAGGAAGTGTACTTCGAGCTCTCCACCCCCCTCGCGCCGGGCGTCTTCAAGCCCGTCGGCGACGCCGATTATCTCTGCGTCGTCATGCCGATTAGGCTCTGATGAGCCGCCGCGCAGCGCTCGCCGCCGTGTTGATCTTGGCGGGCTGCGCCGGGGCCCCGAAGCGTCCCGACATCCTCGCCGAGAAGATCGCGGGTCCGCGCCGGCGCGTGGCGGTCGTGGACTTCGAGAACAAGACCGCCTACGGCCAGCGCCTGGGCACGGCCGCGGCGGACATCCTGGTGACCGAGCTGGCCAGGACCGACCGCTTCACGCTGATCGAGCGCGCCAAGCTCGACAAGCTCATGGCCGAGCAGAAGCTGGGCCTCACGGGCATCGTGGATCCCGCGACCGCGGCGCAGATGGGGAAGGTTCTGGGCGCCGCCGCCATCGTGACCGGCGCGGTCTCGCAGTTCGGCGTGAAGGCCGAAGGCAGCGATTATCTCGTGACCGAATCCAAGCGCCAGATCGCGACGGCGGCGGTGGACGTGCGGATCGTGGACGTCGAGACCGCGCAGATCCTCTACGCGGAGACCGGGAAGGGCGAGGCGCGCACTTCCAGCCGCACCGTCTTCGGCATGGGCTCCTCCAAGGGCTACGACGAGTCCCTGGAGGGCGACGCCCTGCGGGCCGCCATCCAGAGCCTCTCCGGCAACCTGGTCGGACGCCTCCAAACGCTTGTCTGGTCTTGCCGGGTGGCCCAGGTGGACGGCCGCACCCTCTACCTCGACGCCGGCCAGCGCACCGGCCTGGAGCTCGGCACCGTCCTGCGCGTGATCCGGCTGGGCGAGGAGATCAAGAGTCCCGCCACGGGCGTCGTCATCGGCCGGAAGGAAACCGAAGTCGGCCGGGCCAAGGTCACGGAGTACTTCTCCGACGACGGCGCCAAGGCCGAGGTCGTCGACGGCGCGATCCCCTCCACCGGCGACCTCTGCCGGATTCCGGTGAGGTAACTCCGGACCCCACCCTCCACAACTCGCTTCGCCCACCCGTTGGCGAAGGAAGAGGATATCACCGGCACGGAGACACCCTTCGAGGTACCTTCGAGACAGAAGGAGGGAACAGCGCCGATGAGACTCAGCCGCAAGCAGCGGGAATACCTGGCGGGGTTCTTCTCGAATCTGTCCGTCGTGCTGATCGGGCTGGCGCTGACCGACCAGCCGCTCATGGGGAGAGCAATGACGTGGCTCTCGCGCGGGTGTATCATCGGGTTGGGCCTCGTGCCGCTGCTCGGTGGGCTGGCCCTCGAACGAAGCTCCAAGGAGCGTGACGGATGATCGATCCCTACGTGGTCATGATTGTCGGAGGATTCTTCGGCGTAGTGGCCTGGTCGCTCGTCTGGTGGGATCGACGCCCGCTTCCCCGGCGGCGCAGCCACGCCATCTCCACGCGCCACCGCAGAGCCTAGCCCAAGTTCACCAGTTGGGGCCTCCGCACGACCCGTTTGACTGGATTCCG
>CAYHEI010000274.1:0-4753 GCA_964355385.1 uncultured bacterium
AGGGGGCGCTGAAGATGGACCGGCTCTCGTGTCACCGGTTCTGGGCCAACCAAGTTCGGCTGCTGCTGCACGCGGCGGCGTATCAGCTGCTGTTCGCGCTGCGCCGGTGTGCCAAGGGCACGGAACTGGCGGCCGCGCAATTCGACACGCTGCGATTACGGCTGCTCAAGATCGGCGCGCAGGTCGTGGGCTCGGTGCGGCGGATCGTGGTGCACCTGTCCGCGTCGCATGCGTGGCCGGCGCTCTGGGAGCTCATCGCGCGTCGCGTGCTGCGTCTCGCCGTCGACACCTGACGAACTGACGCGCGACGCGCATGGTGCTTCCGCGTCGCCAAGGGCGCAGTCCGTCCAGACGATGACGATGGCCCCGCGCGAGGTCACCTGCCAGTGTCAACCGACTGACTGACAGACTGTTGGACGGACCTGACAGCCGCCTGCGACCAATTCCGCGGTCAGATCAGCACCGACGGAACAACAGCGTCGGATTCATGAATTATCCGGGCTAGGGTGTTCGTCGAAAGTAATACGGCCGACCGTCCAGTGGTGCGGCTTCCTGATATCAATGCTTGGTGGCATGTCGAGATTCTACTACCTCCGTCGTGGAGTCGATCCTCCTGCGCCGCTCGCAACCTCTGGCACACAGTTGCAGCTATTGAGATGATGGGCGGCGACCGTCACTCTACTGGGATCAAAGATTCCACCCAACCCTCATGGAATCAAGGCTAGCCGAGAATGAAGGTGCACCCTCCTGCTCATTCTTACTCCGACAACCACCCCTTCCCCACCGGCGACCTGCGCCACATTCATACCGTTTACTTGTAGGCCGATTGCGAGTGCATCGATGCATTCATGCACACGAAGCGCGAACACCCGCTCCCCCACCCTCAAGACTCCCCTTGTCAGTGATATCTCGACTAGATTATCCGAATAGGCATGGATGACCTTGCCGACTTCTCCGGCCCTCCCAACCACAAGCATCCTGTCCAGCAATGCACGGGTTACGAAGCTAGCCGTGGCTTCACAGAGAATCGTCACGTAGTCCGCCACCTTCTTGAGCTCCTGAGAGGATACCACCTCTCCGACTTCTCCGTGCGAAGCTTCGTTCCTCCGCTTCACCAAGTCTCGCAGTTCGCTACGCGGAGTGCTTGAGCCTCCCCGCACATTACCCATGTAATCGATCATCGCTTCCTGTCTTCCGATCCATTCCCACGGCTTGGTGAGCGAGAGCCTGGAAAGCAATTGTTCAAGCGTATCGTCTTTCAAGTTTTGGCCATCGTGAAAGAAAGCCTCAGGAAGGAGGGTATAGTCCGCCTTGCCCGACAGCCCCGAATGAAGACCTTCAAGCATGTTCAGCTCAGACAGATGTCTATGCCTAGGAGACGCCGCCCTCGCCAAGACCACAGCGACTCCGTGCGAATGGCCTTTTCGAACTCTTTCTGGCAATTCGCTGTAACCGGAATACAAACTCGGCAACCGGGCGAGCCAACTACCTACGAGGTTCCTTACAAACCCTTCCCATATTGCATAAAGCTTTGTATACGCAGCGCAGTGGTCGTACACCTTCCAGCTTGAGTAGGGCGGCACGACCGGAAGACCGTGTGTTCCTCCAGCCCCGCCGCCCGCAGCCCCGGAGTTATTGGGAGGCGGGTATGCCTGCGACCTCACGCTCTCGTAGATGTCGACGGTGGCCTTGACGGTCGCTACCTCTAGCCGTGCCTTCTCCACCAGCGCGGAGAGCATGTAATCTAAACCCTTATCGCCTCCGCAAGCATGTGGACATATTCCTCGATACGTCCAACCACATCGCCCTTCGTATTTCCCCGACCCATAAACAGGCCATCGTCCGCATGCCTGACGAAGAGTTCCTTGGTGCGCTCGACAATCAGAGCTTTGGAGGAGACCAGACGGTCCTTCACGGAAAGGTTTCGAGAGATCCCAACCATCACAGCGTCGGCGAACGCAACATGAGGGTCCGCCTCCCAAGTGCCTACCCGGACATCCCATGGACGGAAAAGAAGGGCTCCATATATCGCAGAGGCTAGATCGAGTGTCTCATTGAACATCGCCCTAAGCCATGTCAGGTCCTCCGTTGTGAATTTTCTGGCTCTGTGCATGTATAGGTCGAGAAAACCTTGGAGGCCGCGTGTGTAGCGATCTGCGTGACGCAGCGCGAAGAAACGCAGGACTATCTCTACGTCTGCCATCTTAGAGTAAAGCTTGTTGCTCAAGAGTTGTTGTGATGGAAGGTCCTTCTCGCTGCTGGTGAACGGCGGCAACTTCCAAGCTGCTCTGTGTAGCGCATTGGTCGCTAGGTCAACCAAGAACGAGTTGAACTCTCCTTGGAAAAGGCAGTTGCGAATTTCCTGACGAGTCAACTCGACGCCACCCGTATTCAGCCGTTCGAATACTTGCTGCTTGACCATCATCTGCTCCTCGGGACTGGAGCCTGCCGATTCTTTGAGCAATACAATGTACGAGATCGATCGCCGATCTATTCCCTTCTTGATTTCGGACGGCAACTTAGAATAGGTCTTGCCATTCAGTTCTGGCCACTGTTCCAATCCGGCCAACTCGAGCCCATTCGAGTAGAACTCCCGAATCGTATTTATGCGTTGCTGCCCATCCATGACTTCGTACTTCGCGAAGTCGGATTCATAAACAAACAGCGGCGGAACAGGAATATTCATGACGAAGGATTCGATCAGCTTGGACTGACGTTCGACATCCCAACGAAGGCGGCGCTGGTAGAAGGGCCTCAGCTCCATCCACCCTGGACGCCTTAACGCCTCGACAAAATTAGGGAGCTGCTCTCTATTTGCTTCCGTGACGATGCGCCAGTCGCGCGAAGTGTATTTCGAATTGATCTCTTCGTCGGTCGCATGGATGGTAGCGCGCCGCCCGACGGCCTCCCACATTGTCTGCTCAGATGGCGAATAGATCATGTTCGGCACGTCAGGCCTCCTCGCGGGTTGATTCGCCAATTGGATCGTACAAACTACTCGCCTTCAAAACTTCGGTCGCGCTTCTCGTAACCGGACCTGACTCGCTCGGACTAGCGGCGATGACAATCGCCTTAGAACCTCGGCTGGATCCAGCAGTCCAGCGTCCAGCTCCTTCATCGTTGCAGTGGACGCCGCAGACTTGAAGTTTCCCAAGCCTGAGCAGTCGCGGTTCTTCTTGTACCAGACCTGGCAGTCCTTCGCCATCCCTATTCCTCAATAGAAAGAATCCGGAACACAGCCGATTGGCCAAGCGCCGCGGATGCGGCCGCCGAGTAGGCGGCAGAGACCTCATCCGGCACGCGGGCTGAAGACGAGAGCTTGTAGTCGCCTACCACTAGGTGGCCGGCGAGGCGGTAGACGACGTCGGCGCGAGCTGAAACAGTGCGGCCGTCAACCTCGGCCAGGAGGGGGACCTCGCGGCCCAGGATCTCGGCGCGGGCGAGGTCGCGGGCGGGGGTGGATCGGAGGAAGCCGGAGAGGAGATCGAGGGCCTGCTGGCGAAGGCCGGGCGGGAGGGGACGGGGGCCGCCGATGCGGGATTGGGCGGACTCGATGGCATCGCTCAATCCTTCGACTCGCCCTGCGAAGTCCCATGTGCGGAGGACCTCATGGCAAAGCTCCCCCAGCCAAGCGCGGGCACGGCGGGTGCCGGCGGGGAGCCCTTCGACAAGGCTCAGGGCGAAGGGCGCGCCGGCATCGTCGGAGGCGTCGCGGAGGCGCTCGTCGAGGTCGGTGGGAGAGATGACGTCGGATTCGGAGGGGAGGTCGGGGCGCAGCCCTTCGACTGGCCTTTCGCGCTGCTCCGTGGCGGGCAGGTGCTGCCCCGACGATGACCGCTCAGGGCCAACTCGCCGGACGGGTGAAACACTGCGCTTGGCCGGCGAGTTGGGATACTCAATCAACGGCGCGAGATGGGGGCGGAAGGTGTCGGCGGTGCGGCCGGGCTTACGGCCATTGCCGGGGCGGCGGTCCACAATGATGAGGCGGTCGCGGGCGCGGGTGAGGGCGACGTACACGAGGCGGGCGGTTTCGTCGCGCTCTTCGCGGGCGCGCTGGGCGCGGAGCCGGCAGCCGTCGAGGGTCGCGGCGGCTTCGCGAGCGCCCAGAGCGCGCAGGGCGACGCCGTGGACACCGCCGGCCCAGTCCCTGAGCACGGCGGTGTCGGTGGAGCGCCGGGGGGCGGGGCGGTCGTCGATGGCGGCTAGGAGAACGGCGGGGAACTCCAGTCCCTTGGCGTTGTGCACGGTGAGGAAGCGGACGGCGTTGGGCGTTGCCGCGGCGGAACGGGGCGGGGGCTGGAGCGGCGGCAGGCTGCCGTCGCGGGTGTCGCCCTCGACGCGCACGCACTCCTCGAGCAGCTCCAGGGTGCGCGGGAGGCCGTGGCGGTCGAGCGTTTCGACCAGGAGCCGGCGGAAGCCGCGCACGGCGTCGCGCGCGGAGGGGTCGGCGGAAGCGGCCGCGACGGCCTCGACAGCCAACTCGCGGTACAGCCGCTCGGCCCAGTCTGAAGCGGGGAGCGCGGAGAGCTCACCATGCAGGGAAAGGAAGGCGCCGCCGAAGAGCGTCGCGGGATCGAATCCCGGGAAGGCGCTTTCCACCTCGGCGTCGGTGAGGCCGCCGTAGGGACCACGGAGGACGCCGGCGAGGGCGACCAAGTCGGCGGGATCGCCGCGGAGCAGGAGGACGTTGAGGAGGTCCAAGACCTCCTGCCTAAAGAAGAACCGGCGCTCCTGCTCGATTGAAGCCTCCAGC
>CAYHEI010000275.1:0-4372 GCA_964355385.1 uncultured bacterium
CAGCTCGACGCGCTGCCCCAGCACGGTGCCGAGCACGTGCTCGCAGTCATGGTCGCAATTCGAGCCAGGAAAGACGACAACCCCGAACCGCGCGGTCCTTTCCAGGGTCTTCATGACGACGATGATACTCCCTTCGGCCCACCGCCGCCTTCCTCGTCCGTCTCGTCTTCATCGTCGTCGTCCTCATCATCCTCATCGTCGTCTTCGTCAGCCTCTTCGTCTTCCCGCTCCGCCGTTGGAGCGACCGGCGCCTCGGCCGCCGCGACGTTCGGATCCGCCTCGGCGGGCGTCCCTGCGGGCGGGGTCGCTTCCGGGCCGGTCGCGGCGGCTTCGGCGGGGGCTGCCGTCGCCGGTGCGGGCGGCACTCCGCCGGCGCCGGGCACCTTCTCCTTCGATTCGAGGATGGCCTTCATCTCGTCGAGCTGGGGGAGGTCCGCGAGGTCGTTCAGGCCGAGGTAGATCAGGAACTCGTTGGTCGTTCCGTAGAGCAGGGCCCGCCCCATGCCCTCCTTGCGCCCGACGACCTTGACCAGCTTGCGCTCCAGGAGGGTGTTCAGCACGCCGTCGGCGTTCACGCCCCGGATCGTCTCGATCTCCATCTTGCTCACCGGCTGCCGGTACGCGATGATCGCGACGGTTTCCAGCGCGGATTTTGAGAGACGCAGCGTCAGGCGCTGGCGGAAGAGCTTCCGGACCCAGGGCTCGAACGCGGGGTGGGTGAGGAGCAGGAAGCCGCCGCCCACCTCCTTGAGCACGAAACTGCGTCCGGACTCTTCGTAGTCCCGGCCGAGCTCGCCGAGCGCCTCCCGGACCGCCGCTTCGGGCGAGCCCGAAAGCAGCGAGCCGAGCTGGGCGGCCGGCACGGGCTTGTCCGCCGCGAAGAGGATGGCCTCCAGCAGCCGCTTGGACTCCGCCCGGGAGTACTGCGGCTCCGCCGGCGCCTTGGTCTTGGTCTTGGCGTCAGCCATTGCGCAGCGTCACCTCGATCTCCCCGAACGGCTGCGCCTGCTGAATCCGCAACGCTTTCTGCCGCGCGAGCTCCAGCGCGGCGAGGAAGAACACGACGGCTTCCATGGTGGAGCGCGACCGGCGAATGAGCTGCGTGAGGCTCGCCTTCAGCCGCACCCGCACGATCGCGAACAGCTCCTCGATCTTGTCCTCGAGCTTGATCTCCTGCTTCACGACCTCGCGGACGGACGGATACGCGAACTCCTGGATGCGCCGCATCGCCTTGAGCAGCTCGAACGCCGAAACGTCGATGAAGGGCTCCTGCTCGGCGATCTGCTCCAGCCGGCGCGCCAGCTCCTGGGTGAGGGGGCGCGGGAAGGAGGCGCGCGAGCGGTCCTCGGCGCTCGCGAGATCCCGGACGACCTCGCGCAGTTTCTCGTAGTCCGCGAGCTGCAGGAGCAGCGGGCCGACCCGCCCTTCCTGGTCCGGGTCCACCGGGACTTCCTCGTCGGGCGGGAGCAGGTGCTTGGACTTGAGGTACATGAGCGTGCTGGCGATCACGAGGAAGCCGCCCGCGACCGAGAGGTCCGGAAGGTCCGCGGCCTCGACGTGCGCGACGAACTCGTCCGCGATCACCGCGAGGGAGATCTCCGAGATCATCAGCTCGTGCTTGCGGATCAGGTAGTAGAGGAGGTCCAGCGGCCCCTCGAAGGCGGCTTGATGGACGTGCAGCGGGGAGGCCCCGTTCGTTCCGGTCATGAAAGTTTCATCGCGGTGCGGACCTCGCGCAGCGTGGCGGCGGCGATGGCGCGGGCCTTGACCGCGCCTGCCGCCAGGATCGCTTCCAGCCCGGCTCGGTCGGCGAGGACGCGCTCGCGCGCCTCGTGCACGGGGCCCAGACGGGACCAGAACGGCTCCATCAGGCTCTTCTTGCAGGCCACGCAGCCCCGGCTGCCGTCGCGACAGGTCCGGTCCACTTCGGCCACGGCGTCCGGGTTGAGCGCTTCGTGATAGGCGAAGACGACGCAGTCGGCCGGGTTCCCCTTGTCCCCCAAGTGGAGTTTCTTGGGATCGGTGAACATGGTCATGACCTGCTTCTCCATCTGGGCGCGTCCCCCGCCCAGGTCGATGGAATTCCCGTAGCTCTTGCTCATCTTGCGCCGGTCGGGTCCCGGCAGCCGGGGGGTCTTGGTCAGGATGGGGTGGAACTCCGGCAGGACCTCGCCGTACAGGTGGTTGAATCGGCGGACAATCTCGCGGCCGAGCTCGAGGTGCGCCACCTGATCGTCGCCGACGGGCACGTGCGTGGCCTTGTAGGCGATGACGTCGGCGGTCTGGAGAACGGGGTAGCCCAGGAAGCCGTACGTGGCCAGGTCCTTCCCGGCCAGCTCCTGCTGCATTTCCTTGTAGGTGGGCACGCGCTCCAGCCAGGGCACGGGGGTGATCATGGAGAGCAGGACGTGCAGTTCCGCGTGCTCGGGGACGTCCGACTGGCGGAAGATGACGGACCGGGCGGGGTCGACGCCGGCGGCGAGCCAACAGGCGACGTTCTCCAGGCTCCATTGCCGGATTTCGCCCGGATGCTCGTAGTTCGAGGTCAGCGCGTGCCAGTCCGCGACCATGAAGTAGCACTCGTACTTCGACTGGAGGTCGGCCCAATTGGGCAGCGCGCCCACGAGATGCCCCACGTGCAGGGGGCCGGTGGGGCGCATGCCGGACAGGACGCGCGGAGGGGGTGTCGCCACTTGCAGGCCATGCTACCAAAAATGAGGCGGGTGCAGCGGGTTCGGACGGCATCGCCCGCAGGGGTGGACGGCCTGGAGGTATGATCAAGCGAGGACGACATGGGCGAGGTCAAGGTTCCGATCGACGTGAGGGCTCTCTCCAGCAATGGGGCACCCGCGGGAAGGTTCGTCGCCATCGTGGACACGGGCGCGACGCTGCCGATCCTGCCGGGCTCCCGACTCAAGGCGCTCGGAATCGTTCCGTCAGGCCGGGTGAGAGTCCTCTTGGCGAATGGCGAGGTCATGGAACGAGAAATGGGCGAGGCGCGGGTGACCGTGGAAGGGGCCACCACGCCGTGCCGGGTCCTGTTCGGCGCGGACCAGGACGAACCGCTTCTGGGCGTCACGGTCCTGGAGCTGCTCGGCCTGGCCGTGGACCCCGTCCAGGGCCGGCTGATCCCCTCTCCCTACAAGCTCTTCTGACCTCGGTACACCGAGTGACCTTGCGCTCAAGATTGCAGGGAGTCGGCCTGTGACGAACAGGAGTTCGTCCAGGCCCAACTGATGATTGCGGGGAGTCGGCCTGTGACGAACAGGAGTTCGTCCAGGTCCAACTGATAATTGCGGGGAGTCGGCCTGTGACGAACAGGAGTTCGTCCAGGCCCAACTGATAATTGCGGGGAGTCGGCCTGTAAGCCGGGTTCTGTACCCCAAACTTCGGGGTGGCGGCCATTTCTCTGGGACCCGCGTCGCCGCGGGCCTCGTGCAGCTACCTTAGGCGTATCGGACGGGCCGTCCTCGCCACATTGGCCTTGCACCGGATGGGGTTTACCGTGCCCCCCGTGTCACCACGGGAGCGGTGAGCTCTTACCTCGCCGTTTCACCCTTGCCGGGCCGCGACTCGCTTGCGCGCTCCGCGACCGTAGGCGGTTTGATTTCTGTGGCACTGTCCCTGGCCTCGCGGCCGGTTCCCGTTAGGAACCATCCTGCCCTGGGTGCCCGGACTTTCCTCTGTGCTTGCGAGCAACTGCCCCGCAGCCGCAGCGGCCGCCCGGCCGACTCCCGGGTAAATTGTACAATGGTTCATGTCTTCGGGCCAGCCCCGGCGCGGTCATTTCATCACCACGGAAGGGATCGAGGGCTGCGGTAAGACGACGCAGGCCCGCCTGCTGGCGACTCGACTGCGGCGCGAGGGGCACACCGTCCTCCTGACCGCCGAACCCGGCGGGACCAAGCTGGGGCGGTCCATCCGTGCCGCCTTGCTGACCGCCGGCCGGCGCGTCCACCCCCTGGCCGAGTGGCTCCTCTTCGAGGCGGACCGGGCGCAGCACGTGCGCGAGACGATCGAGCCCGCCTTGCGCCGGGGCGCCGTCGTGATCTGCGACCGCTACAGCGACTCCACCCGCGCGTACCAGGGGTACGGCCGCGGGCTGGGGCTCTCGTTCGTGGACCGCGTGGACCGGATCGCGACCGGCGGGCTGCGCCCGGATCTCACGCTCCTGCTCGACCTGCCGGTGCGGGAGGGGCTGGCGCGCGCCCGGCGGCGCGGGCGTCTGACCCGCCTCGACCTGGAGCGCATGCGGTTCCACGAAAAGGTGCGGTCGGCCTTCCTGGTGCTGGCCACGCGCGAACCCGGGCGCATCCGCGTGGTCGATGGGAGGATCGGGCAGGTGGAAACCGCCGAGGTCATCCATCGCCAT
>CAYHEI010000275.1:4382-4739 GCA_964355385.1 uncultured bacterium
AGCTCCGATGACCCTCGGGGACCTGCGCGGGCAGCCGCACGCGGTGCGCTGCCTGACCCGGGCGCTTACCTCGGGCCGCGTCGGCCACGCCTACCTCCTCTACGGCCCGCCCGGCGTGGGGAAGGCGACCGCGGCGCTGGCGTTCGCGCGCGCGCTGAACTGCGAGCGGCGGCTTGCCCTGAGCCCTGCCGAAGGGCCGTCGCCCGAGGCGGCGTGCGGCTCGTGCCGGCCGTGCGTGGACCTCGAGAAGGGGATCCTGCCGGAGTTCCTCCGGGTGGGGCCCGAGGAGGAAAGCGAGCGCGGCCGCTCCTTCCACACCGAGACGATCTCCGCGGCCGCGCGCTGGGAGATCGGAAG
>CAYHEI010000276.1:0-4732 GCA_964355385.1 uncultured bacterium
CCGATCTAGGCCGAAACCAAGCAACCGCTTCGTTGGTAGAATAACCGCTGTGGCTTTCGTCAATCTCCTCACCAAGGAGATCACCCTCAAGATCGCGTACCACGGCCCGGGCCTGGGCGGGAAGACGACCAACCTGCGCTGGCTGGAATCCACCCTGCCCGCGAGTCAGCGCGGCGACCTCCTGACCCTGGACACCGCGACCGAGCGGACGCTGTTCTTCGATTTCATGCTCGTGAAGCTGGGATCCGTGGAGGGCTTCGCGACCCGGCTCCACCTCTTCACCGTCCCCGGGCAGGCGTACTACGACGCCAGCCGCAAGCTCATCCTGCGCGGCGTGGACGCCGTCGTCTTCGTCGTGGACTCCCAGCCGGAGCGCCTCGCGGAGAACGAGGAGAGCCTCCGCCTCCTGGCGAAGGATCTCGCCGACATGGGCGTCCCCGCGGACGAGATCCCGGTCGTGGTGCAATACAACAAGCGGGACATGCCGGACTGCGTGCCCGTCGAGGATCTCGAGCCCCGCTTCAACCCGACGGGGGCGCCGTACTTCCAGGCGATCGCCCGGCACGGCGTCGGGGTCATGCCCACCCTGCGCACGGCGGTGGCGGCGGGGCTGGCCGGGCTCGACCCGGGAACCGCCCGATGAGCGCGCAGCCGTGAGCGCGAGGACGCGCTCTCGGCAGTGGAACGGCGTTGACCGCGCCGCGGACGGCGCGCAGCCGTGAGCGTCCATCTCGCCGACGGCAACGTCAACCTCCTCATCGGCGACGTCGAGCTGGAGGAGCTCACCGCCGCGCTCGAGCCGCTCGAAACCGAAGGCGCGCGCACCTCGATGCTCATCGACACCGCGGGCAAGGTGGTGACGACCCGCGGCGACCTGGGCCACCGCGATCCCGCGACCATCGCCGCGCTCGCGGCCGGCAACTACGCGACCACCCGCGCGCTCGCCCGCCGCGTCGGCGAGGAGGAGTTCTCCCTGGTCTTCCAGCGCGAGCGGTTCCTGAACATGTATCTCTGCGCGGTCAGCCCCGAAATGCTCTTGCTCGTGCTGTTCGACGAGGACTCCACGCTGGGCGGGATCCGAAGCAAGGTCAAACAGGCGCTTGCGCCGCTGCGGCGGACGCTCGCCCGCTGCACGCGCACGGTGACGGGACCGAGCGAGGTGCAGGCCGCCTTCGGCGCCGCCGCCCCCGTGGCATCGCTGAGCGAGCCTGCGGCGCACGCGGACGGCGACGCCACCGGTGCCGCCCGCGCCGCCGGAAGCCAAGCCGGTCCACCGGAGGAACTCGTCCGTCGTTTCTGGCGGGTGCGCAAGCTCGCGGAGGACTGCATCCGCAACGGGGTGGACCAGGAAGCGTCCGCCGAGTGGCGCCAGGCGGCGAAACTCGTCGCGGGCGTGTCCCAACAGCTCGTGGAGGACCGGTTCGACGAGTGCGCCCGCGCCATGGGCGAGGCGGAACGTCTCCTCACGAACGCCTACGAGCGGGCGCTCAACCTGACGCGCGGCGACGAGGACCTGCGCCGGGTGCGCCTGTTCCTGGAGGCCCTGGCGTCGTCCACGCGCGCGGTGTTCGCGGACCGGCTCGGCCCCGGCGCGGACGTCGTGGTCGCCTGCGTGGACGAGGAGACGCTCGCGCGCTTCCCCAACCTGGTGGCGGGGGCGGCCCGGGAAGGGGCGAGGATGTCGGCCGAGCAGCACCGGCACCTCCTGATCCGGAGCTCCCTCGACCTGCTGCTGAGCCGGGCGTGGGTGATCTTCAAGATCTTCGGGAAGGACGCCGCCCGCGGGCTGCTGGGCCAATGGGAGGAAACGGCGCGCCGCGAGGCCGCGCTGGTCGAGCGGCTGCACCTCAAGCCGGCGCTGCGCCTCCTGCACGACGAGATCTCCAAGCGGCTGGAGCGCTCGCCCCGCGCCGCCGTCGCCGCCGGGGAGGCCGTATGAGGCCCGTGCCGAAGGGCAAGCTGCTCCAGCGCAACCTCGACACCCACTACGTGCGGGTCGAGGGCGTCATCTCCAGCCTGCACGAGGAAGCGTTCACCGGATACGTGCGCGCGGTCCTCGACCGCGACGAGGGGCTCGTGTTCTTCCGCGACGGCGACCTGGTGGCCTGCGTGCTCGAGCGGGAGGGCCGCGTCGCGAAGGGCCTGGACGCCCTCGTCGCCCTGCTCGCGGCGGTCCGCGCCGACCGCGCCTTCCTGGACATCTGCCGCCTGGACCACGACCTGCTCGCCGCCCTGCTCGCCTCCTGGCACGGGGTGACGAACGTGCTCGAGGGCGCGGACGCCCCGGGCTCCCCCGCGGCCGCCCTCGCGCTCGCCGCGAGCCGGCGTCTCACGGGCGCGTTGTCCGCCGACGCGGCCGGCGCGGAGTGCGTCTGCTACGTCGCCGACGGCGAGCCCCTCGGCTGGCACCTCACGGCGACCGACGCATGGGTCCCGAAGGCCGGGCCCGCGCCCGCGGGGCTCGCCGGGGGCTGGCGGTTCGCCCACGCGCCCGCCGCCGACGCGCTGCGGACGATCGATCTCGGGAGTCTCAAGGAGCGCGTGATGGGCGAGATGATCGCGGCGACGGGGCGCTTCGTCCCTTCGTTCGGCCCGCGGCTCTTCGCCGTGGAGCGCGCGCGCCGGAACGCGGCCGACCCGCGCTCGCTGGACCGGGCCGGTTTCCTGGCGCTGGCCGAGGGCGCCGCCGGGCGCGCCCGCCTGCTCGTGGGCGAGGCGCGCGCCCGCGAGCTGCACGCGGACCTCGCCGCGCGCGCGGCCGCGATCGTGGATCTGGGCTACTGATGATCCGGCTCCTCTCGGCGCGCGAGTTCCTGGCCTACGTGACGCTGACGAACTACGTCGCGGTGCTCGGCGGCGTCTTCCTCTGGGTCGCCTTCTTCGTGCTGGGGCTGATCGCGCGCCGTCTCGAGCGGGCCTTCGAGACCCCGACGCACTGGCGGATGCTGCTCTGGGCGCCCTCGGGGATCCTGCTCTACACCGTCTCCACGCTCGTCCAGGCGGGCGCGTCCGCCGGAACCACGCCCGCCGGCGCCGAGCTGGTCGTGGCGTACGGCCTGCTCGCGCTCTCCGGCGCCGGCTGCCTGCTGGGCTGCTGGACGACCTACGCGCTGCTCGCCGCCCTCGCGCGGCCGGGCGGGACCCCGTCGTGATGCCCGCGGGGCTGTCGTCCGGCCTGCTGCTCTACGAGGCGGCGCTCGTGCTGCTGGCGCTCTCCCTGATCCTGTACGCCTTCATCCTCCGGCGCCTGCTCGCCCTGGTCGCACGCGGCGCGCTCTGGGTGCTCCCCGTCGCCGGCGCGGCGCTCCTGCTGCTCTCCGCCGCGCTGCACGGGTTCGCCGCCTCGGTCCTCGCGCCGCTCATCGGCACCGACCCCTCGATCTACCGGGAGAGCATGCTGCTCCGGTCCGTCTCCCTCGCGGCCATGGCCGCCAGCGGGCTGCTCGCCGCCGCGAGCGGCTGGGCCTACTACCGCAGGATGGGCGACTGATGCCGCGCCAGTTGCTCGCGGACGCGACGGCGGTGCGCGACTTCAACCGCCGCCTCGCGGAGTTCGTGTCCCGCTCCGCGGCCGCCGCCGCCTTCCTCATCGACGAATCGGGGGCGCTCATCGCCCAGCAGGGCCGGGGCCCCGCGGGCGAGCCCGCCGAGATCGCCGCGCTCATGGCGTGCAACTTCCTCGTCACGCACGAGATGGCGAAGTACCTGGGCGACCGCGAGATCGCGGTGCTGCTCCACGAGGGCGAGAAGCTGAGCTTCTACTTCCGCCGCGCGGGCGCCCGCGGCGTCCTGATCGTGATGTACGACGACCCCGGAGCGCTGGGCCGGGTGCGGGCGCTGGCCGAGCGCGTCAGCGCGGAGCTGGGCCTGGCGGTGGACGCGCTGGACGTCGAACGTCTGCCCCCCGGCACGATTCCGGCCGGCTTCCTCAAGGGGGCCGAGGCCCTCCTCGACCAAGTCCTCTGGTCCTCCGCGGCCGTCGCCATCAAACCCGAGGTGTAGCCTCTTGCCCCCGTCCGCGCTCCCCCTGCGCGTGCTCGCCTGCCCGGACTCCTTCAAGGGGAGCCTCACCGCCGCGGAAGCCGCCGCCGCGATGGCGCGCGGCGCGCGGCGCGCGCTCCCGGGCGCCCTCGTGACCATGCTCCCGCTCGCCGACGGCGGCGAAGGCACGCTCGAGGCCCTCGCGGGGCCCGGCGCCCGCCGGCGCACGGGCTCCGTGACCGGACCGCTCGGCGCCCCGGTCGAGGCCGCGTACCTCATCCTGGCGGACGGCACGGCCGTCATCGAGATGGCGCGCGCGGCCGGCCTGCTGCTCGTCCCCCGCGCGCGCCGCGACCCCTTGCGCGCGACCACCGAGGGCGTCGGCCAGCTCATGGCGGACGCGGTGCTGCGGCAGGGCTGCCGCCGGCTCGTCGTCACGCTGGGCGGCAGCGCGACCGTGGACGGCGGCGCCGGCATGGCGCGGGCGCTCGGCGCACGCCTCCTGGACCGCGCGGGCCGGCCCATCCCCCCCGGCGGGGCGGGGCTGCTCTCCCTCGCGACCGTGGACGCGCGCCCGGCGCGCCGCCTCCTCCGCGGCGTCGCGGTGCTGGGGGTCACCGACGTGCGCGCCCCCCTGCTGGGGCCGCGCGGCGCCGCGCGCGTCTTCGGCCCGCAGAAGGGCGCGACCCCCGCGCAGGTGCGGCTGCTCGAGCGGGGCCTCGCGACGTTCGCCCGCGTGCTCAAGCGCGAC
>CAYHEI010000277.1:0-4725 GCA_964355385.1 uncultured bacterium
GGAGTTCAGACGTGTGCTCTTCCGATCTCGCGCGAGCTGCTCGCGCAAGTGGGTCTCGAAGCGGAGGCCGCGCTCCGCTATCCCCACGAGTTCTCGGGGGGCCAGCGCCAGCGGCTCGGCATCGCGCGCGCGCTCGCCACGCGGCCGGAACTCCTGATCCTGGACGAAGCCACGAGCGCGCTGGATGTCTCCATCCAGGCGCAAGTCCTCGCGTTGCTGACCGACCTGCGCCGTCGACTCGGCCTCTCCTACCTGCTCATCACGCATGACCTCGCCCTGGTCGAGTACTTCGCCGACGAGGTGTACGTCATGCGGCACGGACGGATCGTCGAGGAAGGTCCGGTCGCGCGCGTCCTGCGGGCTCCCCGGCATGAGCACACGCGCGCGCTCCTCGCCGCCGTCCCCCGGGTCAAGCGATGAGCGCCGCGCGCGGGCCGGCCACCGATGCGACGTCCGTCCGCCGAGACGGATCCGCGCGTGGTCCTGTATCATGGAAGCCCTGATGAGCATGTCGTGGCAGGTTCGCCTCGCGAAAGCGCTCCAGGTCGCGTCGGAGTGCGCCCGCGACGCCGGCAAGTTCGTTCTGCACGAGATGCACTCCCTGCGTCCCGAGGATGTCGCCCAGAAGGCGCCCCGCGACCTCGTCACTCGCGTGGACCGGGCCTCCGAGGAGATGATCCTCGGCCGCCTGCGCAAGGAATTCCCCGATGACATGATGCTCTGCGAGGAGTCCGGCGGCGGCAGCCCGCAGGACGAGCACCTGTGGATCGTGGACCCCCTGGACGGCACGCGGAATTTCGTCCATCGCTATCCCTTCTTCTGCGTTTCCATCGCCCACGCCGTGAACGGCCGAGTCGAGGTCGGCGCGATCTACGACCCCACGCACGACGAGCTGTTCGCGTGCAAGCGGGACGAGGGCGTCTGGCTCAACGGGGCCCCGATCGGGGTTTCGACCTGCGCGGACTTCGGTCAGGCCTTCGTCTGCACCGGCTTTCCGGCACGGTTCCAATCGGAGATGGACGAATACCTGAAGCAGTTCTCCGCGGTCGCCCGCGCGGCGGCCGGAATCCGGCGCAGCGGGTCCGCCGCCCTGGACCTCGCCTACGTGGCCTGCGGCCGGTTCGACGCGTACTTCGAGCCCCGCCTGGCGCCGTGGGACATGGCCGCCGGAGGCCTGCTCGTCGAGGTCGCGGGCGGGACGGTCACGGACCTGGATGGCCGGCCCTGGTCGCTCGACGGCGGTGGCATCCTGGCCGCCAACGCCGACCTGCACGCGCCGCTGCTCACAGTGCTGCGAACCGCCTCCGCCGCCGTTCCCGTCGCCAACTGATTCCCGCGCCGGCGCTCCGGAAAGCTCAACCGCCCTTCCCCCCTTCGCCGAGCACGGCCCGATAGACCGCGAGGGTCCGGTCGGCCAACCGGTCCCACGAGAAGCCCGCGGCGTGCGCGGGACCCGCTGACCGCAGGCGGGAGCGCAGCGCGTCGTCGGTCAGCAGGCGATGCAGGGCGGCGGCCCAGCCCCCGGGGTCGTCCACGCCGGCGTAGAGTGCGGCCTCCCCCCCGATCTCGCGGTTCACCGGAATGTCCGACGCGAGGACCGGCGTCCCGCAGCTCATCGCCTCCAGGATCGGCAGCCCGAAGCCTTCCTTGCGGGAGGGCCAGCAGTACGCGAGCGCGCCCTGCTGGAGACCCTTCATCTCGCCGTCGGTCACGTACGGAAGGAAACGCACGACCCTTTCGATTCCTTGGCGCCGCGCCTCCTCGGGATAGCGCGAAGCGAACAGATGCGAGGCGCCCGCGAGCGCCAGGGCCGGCACCGGTGCGCCGCTCTCCCCCAGCCGGCGCAGCGCCGCGAACAGGAGCGGCACGTTCTTGCGCTTCTCGTAGGCGCCGGGCGCGAGGAGATACGTCGCAGGCAGATCGAAACGCGCGCGCAATTCGGCGAGCGGCGCGGGCCGCGCCTGCGCGAATGCCTCGGAGACCGCCTCGTGCGCCACCGTCACGCGCTCGGGGGGAATGCCCAGCACGTCCACGATATCCTTCCGGGACGCCTCCGAGACGGTCAGAATCGCCCGGGCGCGACGGGCGAAGACGGGGTACGCCCAGCGCCGGTACTGATGGCCGAAGATCTGTCGCGGATAGGTGACGGCGGAGATGTCCCGCAGCCGCCGAACGAAGATCGTGTCATGGATCGTCAGCACCGTCGGGCAAGGCGTGACGAGCGGCGAGACGTTGGCGGGACCGTGGAACAGATCGAAGCCGCGCAACGCGTGCGGCAGCCGCCACTGCTCCCAGACGACGCTTCCCCCGCGGCCGCCCAGCCGGCGGATCGCGAACGCGGACAACGGGACATCCGCCGGATCGGGCTGGGCAGAATCCAGGAAGAGGGTGATGGCGGGCAGGTCCGGTCGGCGCGCCAGCGCCAGGAGCAGGTTGGTGGTGTAGACCCCCACCCCCCGCCGGTCGCCTTGGGTGGAGCGGGCGTCGAGCGCGAGACGCATCATTTCGGCATTCTCGCCCGGTCTCTCATGCCGCTTTCAACAGACGTTCGACGGCGACGCGCGCCTTGACGGACTCGGCGACGGGATCGAGGGCGGGACCCCCAAGCACCGCGGGCGGGAGGTACTCCATGGCGATGACCCCGGAGTAGTCCGCCCGGTCGAGCGCCTCCAGCAACCCCGGCAGGTCGAGCGTTCCGGCCCCCCATGGCACCTGAAGCGTTCCGGGCGCCGCGTCCCGAAGATGCACATGCGCGGCACGGGCGCAGCACTCGTGCCACTCCACGAGGTCGTCGCCCTGCATCACGACCTGGCTCGGATCGAACGTCAGCGCGAGTCCCGGCAGAAGGCGCAGCAATTCCAGCGCGTCACCGGGCCGCGCGGTCGCGCTGTTCACGTGGACCTCGGCGGCCAGCGTGACCCGGGAGCGGTCGGCGGCGGTGAGGATGGGCGCCAGGCGGAGGGCGGCTTCCCCGGGCGTGCCCCTTCCCGGCCGGAGTGTCACCACCTTCGCGCCGACGCGATGCGCGAGGAGGCACAGGGCCTGGCCCGCGCGCGCGCCGTCGGCATCGTCCGCGACACTTGCGTTGAGAGCGGCCACCGCCACGCCGGCCTCCCCCGCCGCCTGAAGGACGCGCTCCGTCGTCCCGAGGAGGTCGGAGAGCAGATCGCGCGGCCGCAGGTGCCCGAAGGCGGGATCCGGGAACACCGCGAGGTCGGCCGCCTCGAACCCGGCCGCGCGCACGCCCCGGAACGCCTCTTCCAGGGGACTTCCGCTCCAGGGGAGCGTCGAGCAGGCGAGGCTGACGGTGCCCAGCGTCGCACCGTTCAGCGGAGGAACGTCTCGAGCAGGTGCAGCTCCATCCGGATCCCCCGCGCGAACTCCGACAGCCTGATTCGCTCGTCGTCGCCGTGCATCAATTCCTCCTCTTCGGGAGTCCGGACCATCGGCTCGAAGCCGTAGGCGGGCACGCCGTGCGCACGGAAGAAGCGGGCGTCGGTGCCGCCCGCCAGGATGACGGGTACGGTCAGGGCGGACGGGACGAAGGCCGACACGGTCTCCACGATGGCCCGGTAGAACGGCGTGTCGTAAGGCAGCGGGGTCACGTCGGCCGGCGCGTGAATCACCTCGAGTGTGACCGCGGGATCGTCGAGGAGCCCGCGCACCGCCGCGATCATGGCGGAGGCCGAGTCCTCCGGCAGCAGGCGGCAGTCGATCGTCGCCTCGGCGATTCCCGGTATGACGTTGACCTTGGGCGGGTCCCCCACTCCCGCCCTGAGCGACGTCACCGTCACCGTGGTGCGGGCGAGCGAGCGCGTGACCGGATTGTCGGCGAGCGTCCCCAGGCTCTTGCGCATGGCCGCGAGCACCGGCGTGTCCCGGGGAGCCGGCTGGAGGGCGGGCACGCGCGCGGCGATCCGCACCAGACTTTCGACGGCGTTGTGGGGCCCGGGCATGGAGCCGTGGCCGGATTCCCCCTTCGCCACGAGCTTCAACCACAGGACCTTCTTCTCCTCCACCGAGACGCCGAAGACGGTCCGGCCGTCGGCCGTGTAAATACCCAGCGAGCCGGAGGACCCCTCGTCGAGCACGACCGCAGGGTCGAGGTCGGCGTAGTGTCGCTCCGTCATCCACTTCGCGCCGTCGTCGCCTCCGATCTCCTCGTCGCAGTCGAACAGGAGCAGGAGGTCGCGTGCGGGGACGACACCCGCGCGCTTGAGGAGGCGCATCGCGGTCAGCTCGATGATCCCGAGCCCTTTCATGTCGATCGCACCCCGCCCCCAGAGCTCGCCGTCCTTGATCGTCCCGCTGAACGGCGGGAGCTTCCAGCGAGAGGGCACAACCGGCACGACGTCCGTGTGCGCGAGCATGAGGAGCGGCTTGCCGGCGCCGCGTCCCGGGAGCCGGGCAAGCAGGTTGACGTGCCCGCGCTTGGCGTCCGCGACGTAACGCTTCGTGGCGATGCCGTCGCGCGCAAGAGCGCGCTCCAGCAGCGCGACGACCCGCGAGACGTCGCCGGGGGGATTCGAGGTGTCGATACGCACGCATTCCTGCAAGAGGCCGACCGCCTCGCGCTCGACCGCGGGCCAGTCGGGCGGGGCCGCACACGCGAACGAGGCGACCACGACAAGGAGAACCGTGGGCCCCCCGCAGGGCCGGGCCCCCCGCCGGGGGGGGGGGGGCCCCCCCCCCCCCCCGGCGGGCCCCCAGGAGGGGACCCCGGGA
>CAYHEI010000278.1:0-4710 GCA_964355385.1 uncultured bacterium
TACACGCCCGGCGGCCACTGCCTCAACCCCGTGAGCGTCACGACCCCGTCGCCCGCGCCGACGCTGGTGAAGTCTCCCTTATAGAAGGGGCGGTAATCGGCCGTGAACGCCTCGACGGTGATGGAGCGCGCGCACGGGTACTTGAGCTTGACGGCCACCGTGGCCGCGTCGGCTCCGCGCACCGGGTTCGGCGCCACCGCGACGGACGCCTTCGTCTGCGTGAACAGGTCCGCCGCGATCACGCGCCCCGGCGCCACCACGACCGACCCCGCGAGCGATCCGCCGACCGGGAGCCCCGTGCCCGCGTCGGTCCCGGACGCCGAGGCGACGTAGTCCACCCGGCCCGCCGCCGGAGCGTCACCGGTCCAGGTGAACGAACGCGACTGCCCCGCCGCCAGCGTGACGGGACCCGCCGGTTCCGGCCCCGAGAGTCGTTTCCCTTCGGGACCTCCGCTTGAGATCACGAGGGACGCGGACACCCCCGTGGCGGTCGCGGCGCCGGTGTTGGTGACCGTCAGGATCACCTGCCACGGCTCGCGCGCCCGGGGCGCGCCGGGGATGAGGACGATCGCCAGGTCAAGGCGCGCGACGCCGCATCCCGCCGTCGTGACCGTGAAGGACACCGGCGCGGACTGCCCCCGGACCGCCCCGCAGGCGTTCCCCGCCGTCACCGCCGCGATCTGCGTGACCGGCGTGGCGACGCACACTTTTCCCACGGCGCCCGTCAGGGTGAACGTCAGGCTCGTGCCGGGAAGAACGCTCAACCCGCTGCCGGTCCACACGAAGCGCGTCCCTCCGGCCACCGAACTGAGCAGCGGCGCCGCGAATCCGGGCGGCTGCTGGGTAGAGGCCACCAGCACGGCCAGGGAAACGGTATCCACCAGCGTCAGGTCGGTCACCGTAGCTCCACCCGTGTTCGAGACGAGGATCGTGTACGTGACCCCGGAGCCAGTCGCAGGGGTGACCGGGGTCTGCGCCACCACCGCCGCGACTGCCAGCACCGGCCCCACCGTGAAGCTCGTCGCGGGCGACGTCACCGTCCACGCCGAACCGCACGCATCGACCGCCACCGCGAGCGCTTGGTTGGTGACGGCCGTGGACGCGCACGGTTCGCCGACGACCCCGGTGACCGTGAACGTCAGGCTCGTCCCCGGCGTCATGTTCAGGGACGCGGCGGACCAGACATAGCGCGTCCCCGTGAGCGGAAGACTGGTGACCAAGGGCGCGGACCAGCCGAACGGCGCCGCCGTGGCGGCGCCGTTCAGCACCAGCGGCGAGAGCGTGTCCACCACCGTGAGGTTCTGGATCGTCGCCCCGCCGGTGTTCGTCACGACGATCGCGTATGTGACCCCTGAGCCTGTCGCAGGGGTCGCCGGCATTTGTGTCTTCACGACGCTCGCGCTGAGAACCGGCGCGGTGACCGTGAACGAGTCCGTGGCGGACGCGAGCTTCACGGTGGAACACGACCCCCCGGCCTCCGCGTACCCGATGTTGTTCACGGCCCCCGCCCCGCATCCGACCGTCGCATCCAGCGTGAACGTCCGCGTGGCTCCCGGGCCGATCGTCAAGCCCGTCGCCGTCCAGCCCACGACTTGCCCCGAAGTCGCGAAGGCGAACCCGCCGGGGTTGGTCTCCGTCCCGGCGTTGTACGTGACTTGGGGCGGCAACGTGTCCGACACCGTGAGACTCGTCAGCGTGTCGGTGCCGGTGTTGGTCACCTGGATCGTGTACGTTACCCCTGAGCTTGTCGAAGGGGTCACCGGACTGTGCGTCTTCACCACCGCCATCGCCCCCAATGGCGGGTTGACCGTGAAGTTGGTCGCGGGCGCGGAAACCTCCGCCACGGACACACACGCCTCCGTCGCCACTACCGCCGCGATGTTATCCACGGCAGTCGGCGCACACACCAGCCCCACATTCCCGCGAATCTCGAATGTCAGCGTCGCGCCGGGATAAAACGTGCCCGCCAACGCACCATTTGACCATTCGTAGCGGCTCCCCGTGCCCGCTACGCCTGTCACCACCGGCGGGCTCCATCCCACCGGTTGCACGGACGTCGCGCCGTTCAGGATCACCGGCGACACCGTGTCCACCACCACGAGGCTCGTCGGCGACGTCGCCCCCGTGTTCGTCACCGCGATGGTGTAGGTTACGGGTTCGCCAATGCCGGGATTCGCCGGAGTCTGCGACGTCACCACCGTCAGCGCGGACGCAAACGGTGTCGTCGTGAAGGTCACGGAGCCGGAAGTCGCGGCGGCATTCGCGCACGCGGAGGCGGCCAGCACCGCCGCGGCGTTCGTCGCCGTGGTAGGGGCGCAGACCGGACCAACGACCCCGGTGACCGTGAACGTAAATGCCGTCCCCGGCGTGAGGTTCAAGCTCGCCGCGCTCCAGGTGTACTGCGTTCCTCCGGGGACCGCCACCGCCACGGGCGGCCCGAATCCGGCGGGTTGTTCCGTACCAGTCACGTTCAGCGCGACGGCAACCGTGTCCACGAGGGTGACGCTCGTGATCGTGGCGCCACCCGCGTTGGCCACAATGATCCGATACATCACGGCGTCGCCCGCACCAAGGTTTGCGCCTGTCGCGGGCGTCTGAGTCTTCGCCACCGTGACCGCCGCCGGCGCGGGCGCTATCGCGAAACTCACCATGGTCCCCTGGACGTCAGCCTGGACCGCGCACGCACTCCCGCCTGTTGCCACGACTGTGTTCGACACCACCGTCGCGCCACAGACGGTCCCGACCTGCCCGGTCAAGGTGAAGGTAAAGCTGGTCCCAGGTGTCAGGATGAGGCTCCCGGGGGGAGACTCGCTGAAGACGTAGCGAGATCCGCCACCTCCGATATTGGCGAAGGAAGTGACGAAGCCCGCGGGACCCTGGGCTGCCAGTCCCACAAGCGTGTTCTGGATGGTGTCCGTGACCCGTAGGCTGGTCAGGGTCGCGGTGCCAGTGTTCGTGGCGACGATCTGGTAGGTCACTCCCTCGCCAACTCCTGGGGCTGCCGGAGTCTGGGTCTGGACCACGGACAACGCGGGTACATAGGCGCCGAACGCGACCACGGCAGGGGCGGAGCTCTGGGCGTCCACCGCCGCGCAGGTCGTCCCCACCGTCACGAACGCCGTGTCAGAGACCACCGTCGCGGCACATACAGCGCTCGCCGTCCCGCTGAGCGTGAACTGGTAGCTGGCGCCCGGCGTGAGTGAGAGCCCAGTGGCCGACCAGGCGTACCGGGTGCCGCTGGTCCCGCCCAAGTCGGTCACCGTCGGCGCCGCAAACGCCCCTGGTTGCATGACCGCCACTCCTTCGAGGAGCGAAGAGAGGGTATCGGTGACGGTCACGGACGTCAGCGTCGCCGACCCATTGTTCGTGACCACGATGGTGTACGTCAGCGGGTCGCCCGCCCCTACCGTCGCCACGGAGCGTATCTTCGTGACATTCACCGCGAAGACTGCAGGCGCCACCGTGAAGCCGGCCGTGCCGGCGGCGTACACCGTCACCCCACACTCCGCCGTCGCCGCCGCGAACGCCGTGTTCGCCACCGCAGTCGGCGCGCACACCTCGCTCACGCTCCCCGCGATGGTGAAAGTGTAGGAGGCGCCCGGCGCCATCCCCAGCCCCGTGGCGGACCAGTCGTACCGCGTGCCGCTTCCCGTTGCCTGCGACACCAGCGCGGCACCGAACGCGCCGGGTTGATCCGTCACGACCGACACGATCACCGCGGCCAGCGTGTCCGTCAGGCTGAGCGCCTCAATGGTTGTGCTTCCGGTGTTGGTCACCACGATGCGGTAGTTGACCGGTTCCCCGATTCCCGGCGTCGCGGGCGTCTGGGAGACGGCCACCCCGACCGCGGGCGTGCACGGCGGCGGCCCCACGACGAAGCTCGTCGGCGCGCTGGTCTGCGAGGTCACAGCGCACGCCGTCCCCGCCGCAACCGTCGCCTCGTTCGTCACCGTCGTGGATACCGCCACCTCCCCCACCGTCCCGGTGATGGTGAAGGTAAGCGTCGCGCCGGGCACCACACCCTGCATCGCTTCCGCATTGTTGGTCCAGTAAAAACTATTCGCGTCCCCCACCGCGTACAACTTGTCGTTGGTCACCCCGGCGGCAAGGCGATAGCGCCGCGCAGTCATTGCAGCCAGCCTCACCCACGAGTTCATCTCCGGATCGTATTCCTCGACGGTCGGTAGGGAGTCTATCCCGTCAAACCCCCCCACGACGTACAGCCGGCCATTCACCAAACCGGCCGCAAGATAGCTGCGTGCAGTGGGCATGGGCGCCTTCGCAACCCATGTGTTCGTCCCCGGGTTGTACTGCTCGACGGTCATCAAGGGGCCGGAATTATTTCCTCCCATGGCGTACACAAGCCCGTTCACCGTCACTGCGACAAGGCCACCGCGCGCTGTCGGCATCGGCGCCTTCGTTGCCCAGGTGTTCGTTCCAGGATCGTACTCCTCAACTGTGGCGAAGCCGCCACTACTACCCCCGCCCAAGGCGTATAGACGGCCGTTTGCCACCGTTGCCGCGAGGTTATCGCGCGCCGTCGACATCGCCGCCTTCGTTACCCAAGTGTCAGTCGAGGGTTTGTACTCCTCGACGGTTGACAGCGCGGCACCGTTGGATCCCCCCACCGCGTACAACCGTCCGTTCACTACCCCAGCCCCCAGGGAGCCACGCGCGGTCGGCATCGGCGCCTTCGTTGACCAGGCGTTG
>CAYHEI010000279.1:0-4708 GCA_964355385.1 uncultured bacterium
CCCGGGATCGAGGTCGTCCACGACCGCGTGCCAGAACGGGCTGCGGGCGCTGACGTCGAGGCGGACGCGGAAGGCCTGCGGCGAGTTGAGCGCGCCCGGGACGGCGACCCGGATCAGGGCGCGATAGCTGCCGCCCGCGAGGCCGCGTGGGTTGACCGCGAGGCTGATGCGCGCGCCGCGCGCCTTCGCGGAAAGCCATCCCGAGCCCCGCTCGTACGTGATTGTGGGCGCGCGTGAAGAACGGAGATGACCGCCCCCGGAGTTGCGCAGGATGACGAACTTCGGCAGCGCCACCCACGGGTTCGGCCCGGGCTTCCGCTCCCGGGCGTGCAGGTAGGGATGGAGCTCGATCGCGCCGTCCGACATCGCCGTGAACCCGACCGTGTGCGGGAGCGACACGGGCGGCGCGGCGTAGGTGTCCGCGGCGCCGGGGCGCCGGGCGCGGAAGGAAACCTCGTCTGGGGCGGCGAGCGCGAGCGCGGGCCGGCGGACGCGCGGCCCGTCCACCGTCAGGTGGCAGGTCCGGGTCGCACGCTCCCGCCCGTCGTCCACGGTCAGCGTCACGGGATAGAGGCCCGGCCGGGTGTAGACATGCGCCGGTGCGGGCTCGGCCGCCGCTCCACCGTCGCCGAAGGTCCAGGTGAATGCGCGGCCTCGTCCGGGTCCGTCCGAGCGGAATCGGACTCGTTGACCGGTGCGCGCCGGCGCGGGCGGCCGGAACGACGCTTCCAGTCTTCCGCTCCGCCGCCTCTGCGACTCGAACGCGGCGTGGAAGAGCAGCCAGGGATCGAGGTGGTGCGTCCCGTCCTCGTCCATGACGCGGAAGGTGAAGTGCGAGTGCTCGATGTACCCGACGGCCATGCCGGCGGCCGTCCCGATCCGGGCTCCGCGCCGGAGCGAGGCTCCCTCGCGGACGGCGAGCGCGGCCACGTGCGACGTCCCGAGCGTCCAGCTGGACCCGTCGGACCAGCGCCGCACGCCTTCCCACCGGTTGTTGCCTTCCCCCCGCGAGACCGCATGCACGAGCCGCTGGGAATCGAACGAGATCGGGGCGAGCAGCGGCGTGCCCTCGGGCATGTCCACGTCGAGCCCGCCGTGCGCGTCCTCGCCCGCGTAGGCCCCCAGCCAGGGGTCGTCGCCGCCGTAGCACTCCTCGACGCGCAGCGTGTCGTGCGGGAACGGGAACCACGGGCCGATCTCCTCGGGGCAGATCCCCAGCGCCGCGTCCTGCACGGCGAACCGGGCGCGCTTCGCCGGGCGGCAGGGCCCGTGCTGCTCGCGCAGGAAATCGAAGATGTCCGTGACCGCGTCGAGCCAGATGAAGAGCCCGTTCACGATCCAGGGTTCGCAGAAGCCTTCCTGGACGCCGACGTACCGCTCGAGCGTCAGCGGCCGGCCGTCGAGCTCGATCCGTATGCCGAAATGGTAGATCGTCTTCCCGCCGACCCGGGGGCGCGGGCGCGACGCGGGGCGGTCGAGATTCGTGAGCAAGGGCGCGGCGAAGGCGTCCCGGAGCCGAAGGGTGACGGTTCTCCCGCCGCGCAGCGTGAAGGCGAGCGTGTCCCCGGCGTCGAGCTCGACCGGGGTGAGCGTGGGCCGCGCTTCCTTCCGGACCGTCATCGCGCCATCCTACCACTCCGTGCGAGAATGTCCGGGTCGATGTTCGACCTGACCGCGACCGCGCTGGGCGCCTGGGCCGCCGCCGCCACGCCCCTGCCGTCCGAGATCGAGGACCCGCGCTGCCTCGGCGTGGCGAAGCAGCCCGCGCACGCGACCCTCATGCCCTATCCGAGCCTGGCCGAGGCGCTGCGCGCGAAGCGCCGCGCGTCGTCCTGGGCCCGCGATCTCAACGGCGCGTGGAAGTTCCACTGGGTCCCGCGCCCCGCGCAGCGGCCCGCGGACTTCTGGGACCCCGCGTTCGACGACGCCGCGTGGAGCGAGCTGCCGGTGCCCGGCTGCTGGCAGGTGCACGGGTACGGCACGCCGTACTACCGCAACGCCGGGTACACGTTCCAGATCGACCCGCCCCGGGTGATGTCGGACCCACCGCGGAACTTCACGTCCTACGACGAGCGCAACCCGGTCGGCAGCTACCGGCGCCGGTTCACGGTGCCGAAGGCCTGGGCGGGCCGGCGGATCTTCGTGACGTTCGACGGCGTGGACTCGGCCTTCTTCCTCTGGGTGAACGGCCGCAAGATCGGGTACTCGGTCAACAGCAAGAACCCGGCGGAGTTCGACATCACCGCCGAGGTTCGGCCGGGGGAGTCCAACCTGCTGGCCGTGGAGGTCTGGCGCTACTGCGCGGGCTCGTACCTCGAGGACCAGGACAAGTGGCGGCTCTCCGGCATCACGCGGAATGTGACGCTCTGGTCGGCGGAGCCGGTCCGTATCCGGGACTACTCCGTGCGCACCGAGCTCGACGGCGTCCGGGGCGACGCGACGCTCGCGGTGACCGCGTGGGTCCGCAACGACGGGACGGCCCCCGCGCCGGCCCGCCGGCTCGAGGTCGCGCTGCACGCGCCGGACGGCCGGGCGGTGGGCGGCGCGCGGGGCGGCGCGGACGTTCCGGCGCTCGCGCCCGGGGAGGAGCGGGAGGTCGCGCTGCGCGTCGCGGTGGCGAGTCCCGCCCGTTGGACCGCCGAGACGCCGGTGCTCTACACGACGGTCCTGGCGCTGGCGGCGGACGCGAAGACCGGCGACCGGCTCTCGTGCCGGACCGGCTTCCGGCAGGTCGCGATCCGCGGCCGCGTCTTCACGGTCAACGGCGTGCCGATCAAGCTCAAGGGAGCGAACCGCCACGAGCACTGGGCCGACACCGGCCACGTGATCTCCGAGGAGCGGATGATCCGCGACATCGAGGTGCTCAAGCAGGGCAACTGCAACCACGTCCGGACCGCGCACTACTCCAACGACCCGCGCTGGTACGAGCTGTGCGACGAGTACGGGATCTGGCTCGTCGCGGAGGCGAACGTGGAGTGCCACGGGCTCTACAACCGGCTGGACCGGGACCCGGCGTTCGAGCCGGCCATCGTGGATCGCAACCGGACGAACACGATCAACTACCGCAATCACGCGAGCGTGATCATGTGGTCGCTCGGGAACGAGAACGGCGGCGGATCGAGCTTCCGGACGGCCCTCCAGGCGGTGCGCGGGCTCGACTCGACCCGGCCGGTCCACTACCAGTGCTGGGACATCGGGAAGGACAACCCGGCGGACGTGGACAGCCAGATGTACACGCATCCCGACGAGGTCGCGCGGATCGCCGCGGACGGGGGGCTGACCAAGCCGTTCTATCTCTGCGAGTACGCGCACGCGATGAACAACTCGATGGGGTCGATCGGCGAGTACAACGACCTCTTCGACCGGCACGAGGCGCTCCTGGGCGGCGCGATCTGGGAGTGGCAGGACCAGGGCCTCTGGAACCGGCGCGATCCCGGCCGGCCGATCCTCGCGTACGGCGGCGGGTTCGGCGAGGAGCCGAACGACGCCTACTTCATCCACAAGGGCGTGGTGTGGCACGACCGGACTCCCAAGCCGCACTACCCGGAGATGAAGCGGGCGTACCAGTGGATCGGGATCGAGGCGGTGGGGCCCGGAGTCGGCTCGCTCCGGATCCGCAACCGGTACGCCTTCACTTCACTCGCCCCGGGGGCGTTCGCGGCCGGCTGGGAGGTCGCGGAAGACGGCCGGGTGGTTGCGCGAGGGGCGCTGCCCGTCCCCGTCATCGCGCCCGGCGGGGAAGTCGTAGTCCGGGTGCCCCCGGCGCGGGTGAAGCCCAAGCCCGGGCGGGAGTACCACCTGCGCGTCGCGTTCCGGCTCGCGCGCAAGGCCGCGTGGGCCCCCGTCGGCCACGAGGTCGCGGCCGCGCAGTTCCTCCTGCCGCTCCGCGCACCCGCCGTTCCGCTCCGCGCGACGGGGCTGCCACCCGTCAAGCTGGCTGAGACCGGCGACGAGATCGCGGTCACCGGTCCGGGCTTCGCGGTCCGGTTCAGCCGCGCCGCGGGCACGCTCACCGCGCTCGAGACCGGCGGCCGGAACCTCCTCCTGCCGGGCGGCGGGCCGCGGCCGCACCTGTGGCGCGCGCCGCACCGCAACGACGACGACTGGGCCGACGCGGGCTGGCGCCGGCACGGACTGCGGACGCTCGCGTGGCGCACGCTGTCCGTCGCCGTGGAGCGGCTCTCGGCGGGGGCGGTGCGAGTCACGATCTCCTCCTTCGGCGAGGGACGGAAGGGGTTCGGGCTCAACCACGGGGCGGTCTGGACCGTGCGCGGCGATGGAGTCGTCCTCTGCGATCACGCGCTCAACCCGCGCGGCCGGCGGATCGCGCTCGCGCGGCTCGGCGTCCGGATGTTCCTGGAGCCGCGCCTGTCCCGGGTCGAGTACTTCGGCCGGGGACCGCACGAGAACTACGCCGACCGCAAGCGCGGCAGCGACCTCGGCCGGTACGCTTCGACCGTGGCGGCGCAGCTCACGCCCTACGCCAAGCCGATGGAATGTGGAAATCACGAGGACGTTCGCTGGCTGGCCGTCGGTGACCCGCGTGGCGCGTCGTTGATCCTAAGCGCGCCCGGAACCCCCGTGCAGGCGTCGGTGCTCCCGTACGCGGACGAGGAGCTGGAGGGCCCGGCCTACGACCGCGACCTGCCGCCGTCGCGCGCCACCGTGCTCATCGACACCATCGACCGGATGATCTCCTCGTCTTCGG
>CAYHEI010000280.1:0-4704 GCA_964355385.1 uncultured bacterium
CTGGGACCGCTGGCGCTCGCGTTTCCCCCGAACTGGTTCCCGTCCTTCCGGTCCTCGCCCTGGCTCGCCTCCGCGGCGGGCCTGGCCGCCGTGACGCTCCTGATCCGGCACGCCCGGCGCGGCGCGCGCGCCGTATGAAGCTCCTGTATCTCGCGGCGTTCGTGCCCTGGCCCGCGCGGGACGGCGATCGCGTGCGCGCGATGCTCACGCTGCGCGCCGTGGCCCGTCGGCACCCGGTGTACGGCTTCTTCCTCGACCCGGACGGCGCGGGCATCCCGCCGGAGATCCGCCGGCTGTGCGTGGACGCGGTCGCGCTTCCTTTGCCGCGTGCCCGACTGGCCCTGGGGGCGATGCGCGCGCGACTCGGGGGAACGTCGGTGCATGCGGGCGCTTTCTGGTGGGCGAGCGCGCAGCGGAAGCTCGACGTGACGGCCGGGCGCTGGAACCCGGACGCCGTGCATGTCCACCGGTTGCGGATGATTCCGTACGCCGAGCCGTTGTGCCGCCCGTACGCGTTCGACGCCACGGACTGCCTCACCGCCTACTACCGCGAGGCGCTGGCCAGTCGCTTCGACGAGCGCAGGGCACGGCTCCGCGGCTGGCGGCGGATCTACGCGGCGCTGGACCTCCCGGCGCTCCGCCGGGCCGAGCGGGCCGCGACGCGCGGCGCGACCGTGACGCTCGTCACGACCCCGCTCGAGCGGGATCGACTGCGCACGGTCGCCGGCGGCGGACGCGTGGAAGTCGTGCCGAACGGCGTGGACCTCGGGTACTGGAGTTTCCGGCCCGGACCGCGCAACGGCCCGCTGGTCTTCCTCGGGAACCTCGGCTATCCGCCGAACGAGGCGGGTCTGCTGTGGTTGCTCGAGCGGGTCGCGCCGCGTTTGGCGCGGAACCGGCGGGTCGAGATCATCGGTGGCGGCGTCACGGCGCGGCTGCGGCGCGCGGCGCGGCGCTGCCCGCTCCGCGTCGTCTTCACGGGGTTCCTGGCCGACGTCCGCCCGCGTCTGTGGGGCGCGACGGCGCTGGTGTGCCCGCTGCCGTGGGCGGCGGGCGTGCAGAACAAGATCCTCCAAGGGATGGCGTGCGGCGCGCCCGTGGTGGCCACGCCGAACGTCGGCCCCGCGCGCGGGGCGCGCCCCGGGCGGGAGTTCCTCGCTTCCGCGGAGCCGGCCGGATTCGCCTCGAGCGTGGAACGGGTCCTCGCGGATCCCCGCCTGGCGTCCCGGCTCGCGCAGTCGGCGCGGCGACTCGTCGTCACGCGCCACTCTCTCGCGGCGACGGAGTGCGCCATGGATGCGGCGCTGGACGTGCTCGCGCGCGGCGCAGGAGAGGGATAGCGGATGCTCGCGCCGGCCCGGGTCGCCTGTTTCCGCACCGACCGCCTCGGGGACCTCGTGCTCGCCATGCCCGCGATGGCGGCGCTGGCGCGCGCGCTGCCCAGTGGGACCGTCACCGCGGTGGTCGCGCCCCGCAACGTCGAATTACTCGCGGGGCAGCCGTGGGTCGGGGCGGTGTTCGGCTGGGAGCCCGCGCGGGGCCTCGGCGCCCTGCGGCGCTTCCTCCGGGAGCGGCGGTTCGACGCCGCGGTCCTCCTCTATCCGCGCCTCGGCGCGGCGCTCGCGGCGCTCGCCGCGGGCGTGCCCATCCGCGTGGGAACCTCCACGCGCTGGTACGCGTCGCTCTTCAATCGGCGTCTCCGGGTCCATCGCTCCGAGAACCTCCGGCACGAGGCCGCGTACAACTTCGATCTCCTGGCGCCGTGGGGCGTCACCGCGCCGACCGCGCCGGCGCTCGTCGCCCCGCTCGTTCCCTACGCCGCGCGGGAAGCGGGAACGGCGCTCCTCGCCGGCGGCGGAGTGTCCGGGCCTTACGTCGTGGTGCATCCCGGCTCCGGAGGTTCGGCGCTGAACGCCGGCCCGCGGCACTACGGCGCGATCGCGCACGCGGTCGAGGCGGCAGGACTCGCCGTCGTGTTCACGGGCACGCAGGGCGAGCGCGGGCGGCTCGCCGAGGCGGCGGCGGCGGCCGGCCTGGGACCCGAGCGGATGCTGTTCCCGCCGTCCCTCATGACGCTCGCGGCGGTGCTCGCCGGAGCCCGCGCGGTGATCGGGTCGTCCACCGGGCCGGTGCATCTCGCGGCGGCGCTCGGCGTGCACGTCGTAGCCCTCTTCCCCCCGCTGCATGCCCAGCAACCCGTCCGCTGGCGGCCGTGGACGGACCGGGGGACGGTGCTCGTCCCGCACGCCGCGATCTGTCCGTCATGTCTGCTCGGGGCTTGCCCGCTGTACAACTGCCTGGAGCGGATTCCCGCGATGGATGTCGCCACGGCGGCGCTGGGCGCGGCGCGATGAGGCTCGTGCTTCCGCTCGCGCTCGCGGCGCTCCTCGTCACGTCGTGCCATGCGCGCGACTCCAGGCCGCAGAAGGCTCCTCCTCCGGGATCCGCGGCCTCCGCGGCACCCGTGGAGGTCGCCGGGACGGCCGACGCCGGAGACCCGGCCGGCGGCGAACCCGCCGCCGCGGCGACGGTCGTGCCCGCGCCGGCGTCCGGTACCGCGCCCGCCGCATCATCCGGCGCGGCGCCGCTCAAGGTCGGGAAGCCCCCGGAGCCTGCCGTGCAACACGCCATGGAGCCCCCGCCCCGGCGCGCCTACGGCTTCCGGCCGGGGGAGTCGCTCATCTTCGACGTGAAATGGTTCTTCATCACCGCCGGGCAGGCCGCGATGCGGGTCACCGCCGACGAAACGGTGGGCGGGGAGCGCTGCATGCACTTCATCGCGACCGCCAAGAGCACCCTCGTGTTCTTCTTCAAGGTCAACGACGTGATCGAGAGCTGGTCCACCGTGGACGGGATTCTCCCGGTCAAGTACGAGAAGCACCTGCACGAGGGCGGCTACCGCAAGGATCAGGTGGCCACTTTCGACCGGGCGAAGCTGACGGCCACCTGGGGGAGCGGCGCACCGGTTCCGATCCGGACGGACTGCCACGACCTCCTCGGGTCGTTCTTCAAGCTGCGCGCCATGTCGTTTCCCGAGCCGGGCGGCGAGACCTCCATGTGCACGCACACCAACAAAATGGACTACGACGTCATCATCAAGATCCTGCGGCGCGAGACGATCAAGGTGCCCGCGGGCGAGTTCCGGACGATCGGCGTGAAACCGCGCCTGAAGTTCGAGGGCCTGTTCCGCCAGAAGGGCGACATCGAGATCTGGCTCACGGACGATGCGGCCCACATGCCCGTCCTCGTGAAGAGCCGCGTCTTTCTGCTAGGATCGGTGGACGTCGTGCTCGTGAAGAAGGAGACCCCCTGACCATTCGCCGCGCCCCGCCCGTCGACCTCTCCAAGGTGCGCACCGTCGCGCTGCGACGGCGGCCGTCGAAGGTCGGGCTGAGCCTGCTGGGCCGCGCGCCCGCGCGGGGCCGCTCCTTCCGGGCGTTCGAGGCGGCGCTCCCTCGTCTGCTCGCCGCCGACGAGTTCCGCGCGCTCGCGGACGCGATCGCCGGGGCCGTCCGGCGCCGCCGAACAGTGCTCTGGATGATCGGCGCGCACGTCATCAAGACCGGCCTCTCGCCCGTACTGCTGGAGTTGATGCGCCGCCGGGCGCTGACGGCGCTGGCGACGAACGGGGCGGGTGCGATCCACGACTTCGAGCTCGCGGCGAACGGGGCCACCTCCGAGGACGTCGCGGCGGGCCTCAAGCACGGCTCGTTCGGCATGGCCCGGGAGACGGGGGCGTTCTTCGCGCGCGCCCTGCACCGGCGCCCCCGCGAGGGGTTCGGCCGGGCGACCGGGCTGGCGATCGCCGACGAGCGGCTTCCGCACCGGCGCCTGAGCGTCCTGCACGAGTGCGCGCAGCGGGGGATTCCCGCGACCGTCCACGTGGCGATCGGCACCGACATCGTCCACCAGCAGCCGGGCGCCTCCGGCGAGGACATCGGCAGGGCGTCGCTGGAGGACTTCCGGCGGATGTGCGAGGTGGTGGCGTCGCTCGAGGGCGGGGTGGTGGTCAACGTGGGGTCGGCCGTGATCCTGCCCGAGGTCTTCCTCAAGGCGCTGACGGTCGCCCGCAACCTCGGCCACCGCGTCCGCCGCTTCACCGCCGCGAACCTGGACATGATCCAGCACTACCGGCCGCGACTCAACGTCGTCGAGCGCCCCACCGCCCTGGGCGGGCGGCGCATCGTCCTCACGGGTCACCACGAGCTGCTGGTCCCCATGCTCGCCCAGGCGGTGCTGGAGAGACTGTGATCCGGGGGCGGCCGCGTCTGGTCGCCATCGTGCCCATCCACAACGAGGCCCCGACCGTGCTGGGCGTGCTCACCGAGGTGCACCGGCGCGTGGACCGGATCATCGCGGTGGACGACGGCTCGACGGACGACACCCCGGCGCTCCTGCGCGAGTGGATGCGCGGCCGGCGGGGCGTCACGGTCGTCCGGCTGCGGCGGAACGTCGGGATGGCGGGCGCGTTGAAGGAGGGCTTCCGGTCCGCCGAGCGCCTGCTGCGCCGGGGAGCGCTGCGCGGGAACGACGACGTCATCATCAACATCGACGCCGACGGCCAGCACCGGCCGGAGTACATTCCGCGCATCGCCCGCCTGATGGAACGGGGACGCTGGGACGTGATGCTGACCCGGCGCGACTTAACCAAGTATCCCGCGTACAAGCGGGTGGGCAACCGGCTCCTCACGTGGTTCGCTTCGG
>CAYHEI010000281.1:0-4702 GCA_964355385.1 uncultured bacterium
GTGCGAGCCGCTGCCGAAGTCGCGCGGCACCTTCCGGCGGCGCGCTTCGTCATGGTGGGGGACGGCGAGTTGCGCGGCGCCTCCGAGGCCCTCGCGCGCGAGCTGGGCGTGGCGGACCGGATCGTCTTCACGGGGTGGCGGACGGACGTCCCGGATCTCCTGCACGCGTTCGACGTGTTCGCGCTCTCGTCGCTGTTCGAGGGGCTGCCGCGTTCGGTGCTGCAGGCGCAGGCGGCCGCGCTGCCGGTCGTCGCGACGCGGGCGGGCGGCACCCCAGAGGCGGTCCAGGACGGCTTCAGCGGCTATGTCGTGGCGCCGCGGGACGACGCGGGGCTCGCGGCGCGCCTGCGCGAGCTGCTGGGCGATCGCGCGCGCGCGCGCGCCATGGGGCTCGCGGGGAAGATGCGCCTGGGCCGGGAGTTCGAGATCGGCGTTATGCTTCGCCAGGTGGAGGAGCTCTATCAGGACCTCGCCGCCCTCAAGATCCGGTCCTGAGCTCGCCGTCCCCGGCGCGGCGCTGTTGGCCGCGCTGGCGGTCGGCTGGGCGCTTCCTCAAACCGAGCCGGAGGCGATGGGGGTCAAGTGTGCCCTGCTGGCGGCTCTCCTGGGCGTCGCGGCGATGGCGGCGGTCCGGCGCCCGGACGGCGGGATCCGGAGTCTCCTCCCGTGGCTCGCGGTCGCCGCGTGGACATCGTGCGGCACGTTCTGGTCGCTCGATCCCGTCCGCACGCTCTGGCAGTCGGGCCTGCTTGGGCTCGCGGGCTTCGCGGTGGCGAGCCGTGAGACCGCGATCTTCGGCCCGCGTGTCGCGGCCGGCGCGCTCGTCGCGCTCGCGCTGGGGGAGGCGCTCTCCGGCGCCGGGAGCGGCCGGCAGGCCGGGATATTGAACAACGCCAACCATCACGCGGCGCTGCTGGCGGCGGGCGCGGCGTTCGCGGCGGTTCTCGCCGCGTCGCGGCCGTGGCGCCGGTCCTGGTGGGCGGTCATCCTCTTCGCGATCCTCCTCGCGGCGGCCGGCGCGACCGGTTCACGCTCGCTGCTGCTCTCCATGCCGGCGCTCTTCGCCTGCCTCGTGCTGCTGCGGCCCGCGGGGTTCTCCGCCGCGCGGTGCGCCGTCCTCGCGGTCCTCGCCGTGCTCCTCCTCGCGGGCACGCGCGAGCTGCCGCAACGCTTGGCCGATCAAGGACGGGGACGGGAAGAGCTCGCGTGGGCGCGGCGCGATCTCTGGACGGCGGCGCTGCGCGTCACCCGCTCCGCGCCGCTGGGCGGGGTGGGGCTGGGCGCTTTCGGCGATGCCTGGCCGGCGGAGCGGCCCGCGATGTTGGTGCGCTACGACGCCGACTACGCGCACAGCGATCCGCTCCAATGGCTGGCCGAGACCGGGGCGGTGGGGACCGGGCTCGCCCTGTGGCTCCTGGCGTGCGCGTGGAGGCGACGCCCGGGGCGTCGCGGAGGCGATGCGGCGGTGGTCGCGGGTCTCCTCGCGGCCCTGGCCGTCCTGGGGGTCCACGCCTGCGTCGATTTCAGTTTCCACGTGCCGGCCCTCGGCTTCCTGGCGTTGGGCCTGGTCACGGGCGTCGGGCCGGGAGGCGCGCCGCAACGGCGGCCTCGCGTCGGATGGATCGCGAGGACCGTCACGAGCGCCGTGCTCCCGGCCATCGTCGGCGTGATGGTGCTCCACTCGCTCTCCGAGGTCCGCTACGGGAAGGGAAGCCGCATGGTCCTCCGCGGCGACACCCGCGCGGCCGTCGCGGCGATGCGCTCGGCCCTCACGCTGAACCCTTGGCACGCCGGAGCGCTGCAGGCGCTGGCCGAACTGCAGCCCGAGTCCGCCGCCGCGACGGGGTTGGCGCTTCGCGCGTCCCGGCTGCGGCCGCGGTGGATCGCCGCCGCCGGCACCCAGTTCCGCGTCGCGTTGTTGCATGGCGATCGCGCGACCGCGCTGTCCGCCTTGGAGCGGGCGGAGCGGGCCGATCCGCGGGGGTTCGAGCCTCGGCTGATGCGGGCCACATGGCTGACCGTGTGCGGCCGCCTGCGCGAAGCGGCGAATTCGCTCGACGTCCTGGAACGCGAGCGTCCGGCCGATCTTGATCTCTGGCTCGAGCGCGCCCGGCTCGCGGAGGCACGGGGAAGGATCGGTGAGGCCCGGAGGATTCTCCGCCGTGTGTTATCCTTGTACCCGCATGATGCCGTCGCGAAGGAATGGCTTGCGCGCATCTCTCCGGCCGCGTCGCGCTGACGCGAACTTCGACTACGCCCGCCGGCTGGCGGCGGTGCGCGCGGGCTTGCGACCGTACCGGCTCCCCGGTCTCCTGGTGACGTCGCCGCTCAATCTGCGCTACCTTTCCGGGGTCGCCGACGCCGCCTGGGGCTTGGTGACCTCCGGGGGATGCTCGGTGCTGCCGTTCGGACTCGGGGCCGAGGCGGCCCGGCGCGATGCGGCCCCCGGCTGGCGGGTGCTGGGTCTCGGCGACGCCTGGCAGGCGTTGCGGCGCGAGGCCGCCCGGGCGGGCGTGCGCCGGCTCGGCATCGAGGCGGGCGCGCTCACGCTCGACCGGCACGACCGGCTCCGGACGGGGCTGCAGGGCGATGTGATGATGATCCCGACCCGGGAGGTCGTTGAAAAGGCGCGGGAAAGGAAGGACGCTGCCGAACTGCGTCTGCTCGCCCGCGCCTCCTGGATCGCCGCCGAGGCGGGCCGGCAGATTCCGTTCCTGCTGCGAGCGGGGCTGACGGAACGCGCGGTCGCCGCCGAACTGGACCGGCGGATGCGGGCGCTCGGGGCGGACGGTCCGGCGTTCGAGACGATCGTGCTGGGCGGCTCGCGCTCGGCCCTGCCGCACGGGCGGCCGGGCGACCGGCCCTTCCGGGCGGGGGATCTGTGCCTCGCGGACTGGGGGGCGGCCGTGGACGGCTACCACAGCGATTGCACGCGCGTCTGGTGTCTCCCCCGCGAGACGGCCCGGCAGCGCCGCGCTTACACCGCCGTGCTCCGCGCCTACCGGGCGGGACGCCGCGCCGTCCGCGGCGGCCGGCTCCGCGCCGCGGCGGACACCGCCGCCCGCGCCGCGCTCGGGCCGCTCGCGCGGCGGTTCATCCACGGCCTCGGGCACGGCGTGGGGCTGGAGATCCATGAGGGACCCAGCCTTTACCGGGCCGCCCCGGGGCGCTTCCGCGCCGGTCAAGTGGTGACGGTGGAGCCCGGGGTCTACGTGCCGGGCTGGGGCGGAATCCGTCTCGAGGACACCGTCGTGGTGGAGGGGGGCGGGCATCGCTCTCTCACCGGGGAACCGGCCGCGACGCTTCCGCTGGCGGGAGGCGCGGCGTGACGACGGTCGGAGCGCTGCTCGCGCGACAGGGGTTTCTCCTCGCGCCCGGCGTGTACGACGCCCTCTCCGCGCAGCTCGCGCGCCGCGCCGGCTTCGAAGCGCTCTTCGTCTCCGGCTACAGCGTGGCGGCCTCCACGCTGGGGGAGCCGGACATCGGGCTGCTGACCCAGACCGAAATGCTCGACGCTGCCCGGCGCATCTGCCGGGTCGTGGACTGCCCGGTCATCGTGGACGCGGACACCGGGTACGGGGGGATTCTCAACGTGGTCCGGACCGTGCGCGAGTTGATCGAGGCGGGCGCGAAAGGCTGCTTCCTGGAGGACCAGGTCTGGCCCAAGCGCTGCGGCCACATGGCCGGCAAGAAGGTCGTTTCGCTCGCCGAGCACCGGGAGAAGATCCGCGCCGCCTGCGACGCGCGCGGCGACGCAGACTTCTTCATCGTGGCCCGCACCGACGCGCGCGAGGCCACCGGAAGCCTCGCGGACGCGATCCGCCGCGCCGAGGCCTACAAGGCCGCGGGGGCGGATGCGCTGTTCGTGGAGGCGCCTCAGTCCTTGGAGGAGCTGAAGGAGATCTCGCGCCGGCTTCCCCCCCCGTTCGTCGCCAACATGCTGGAGGGCGGCGTCACTCCGATTCTGGACCGGGAGGAGCTGCGGGTGCTTGGTTTTACGATCGCCGTGTTCCCGCTCACCGGATTGTTCGCGGCCGCCCGGGCCCAGCGCGAGGTCTTCGAGCATCTGCGGAAAACGGGGACAACCCGCGATATCCTGGAGCGTCTCCTCACCTTCCATGAGTTTCATCAGGTGGTCGACCTCGAGGGCCGGCGGGCACTCGACAAGCGCTACGACCTCGGCTAGGATAGTCGATCTTGATCGCACTGAGGATCGCCTTGCTGTTCGCGCTCGCGCTGCCGTCCGGCGCCGTCCTGGCGGACGTCGCGCAGGACGAGGCGCTTGAAGCGCTCAATCGCCGAAACATCCGTTTCAGCCCGGAGGAGTTCACGGACCTCGTGCGGAACGACGACGCGGAGAACGTGCGGATCTTCATTCAGGCCGGCATGAACCCCAATTACGGATTCGCCGACGGCTCGCCGGCCCTGTGCATCGCGGCCACGAAGGGCCACACCGAAACGGCGCGAGCGCTGCTCGACGGTGGCGCGCTCATCAACTCGAAGGACAAGGAAGGGTACACCCCGCTCATGCTCACGGTGCTGCTTGGCCGCGCGGAGACCGCCCTGGCGCTGCTGGAAAAGGGCGCCGATCCCAACGTGCAGAACCGCTATGGCAATACGGCCCTCATCTTCGCGGTGCAGGAGCGCCGGGTGCCGCTCGTGGAGGCCCTGCTCAAGGCGAAGGCCGATGCGGCGATCACCG
>CAYHEI010000282.1:0-4682 GCA_964355385.1 uncultured bacterium
GCCGCGAGCGTGTCCGGCGGCCTGGCGGGGGTCAAGACGCAGCTCACGACGGGGAATAACGGGACGGTCGTCGCGACCGGCCCGACCGGGTTCCTGCGCGCCGACGCGGAGGCGAGCGGGGTGCGGGGCCGGGTGTTCTGGAATCGCAGCCGCCAGGTGGCCAAGGAGCTCCTGGTGCTGGCGGAACCTGCCTTTGATTACGACGTCGCCGACGCCACGATCGGATACGGCCTCGCCCTTCCCTTCGGCAACCTGCTCGATGTCGGCGGTGGATACCGGCTCAACGCCGCTCAATCGGGTGTCTTCCGACCCGGCGTGCGCCGCCAGTCGCTCTGGTCCGTGTTCGGCGAGGACCAATGCACCATCCGGCCGGGCGTGACCGCCGTCGTGAGCGGACGGCTCGACCATCATCCCTTCACCGGCTGGGTGGCGTCTCCGCGCGGCAGCGTGATCGTCGAGCCCCGCCACGGCGACGCGATCCGCCTCTCCGGGGGGCGATCCTTCCGCAACCCGACCATCATGCAGAACTACTTGGATTTCACCCAGCGGTTCCCGAATCCCGGCCCGCTGCCTCCGAACCCGCCGTTCACGGCGATCGAAAGTCGGCTGGTCGGCAACGAGATGTTGAAGCCCGAACGGATGACCATGGGGGAGGCCGCGTACACCGCCTCGCTGGGTGCCGTCCGGGCGACGCTCGTGGGATTCGCGTACCGGCTGGAGGACGTCATTGGGACCTCGGATCCGGAGACGAGCGTGGCGAAAGCGCCGGTCTTCTCCGTCTGGAACTCCTATGTCGGGAGGGGCGATGTAGACGCGTGGGGGGGGGAAGCGGGGATCGAGGCGCGCGTCCGCCGGTGGCTCACGCTGACCGCGAACTACTCGCACGAGCGGCTGAAGGATGAAGAGGGTCATCTGCGCAACCGGGAGGCGCCCCGGCACAAGGTCAACGGCGGAGTCGTCGGGCGCTGGCGGAGGATCACGACCGGGCTGTTCGCCGACTGGGTCGGCCGGACCGAGTGGAACGCGGCGAACCCGGGCGCGCCGCGGGAGTACTTCCCCTTGCCGGCCTTCCTGCTCGTCAACGCCAATCTCGGCTGCGAAATCGTCGAGGGGCTGTCCGCGTCGGTGGGCGCCTTCAACCTGCTCAACCGCCGCCATCACGAGATCCTGGGCGCGGAATCGCCCGTGCGGCCCGGCCATAACGGCGAGGTCATCGGGCGGTTGGTATCGGGCTCCGTCTCCTACAGCTTCTGATGACGCGCGCTGGGTTCGCGCTCGCCGGTATGATACTCGCCCTCGGACCGGCGGCCGGGGCTGTGCCGGGGCCGCGGAACGTCGTCGCCGTGCTCTCGTCGGAGTCCCGCTACTATCGCGAGGCGCTCGCGGGGCTCGAGGCGGAGCTGGGTGGTCCGGTCGCCGTCACCGTCCTGCCCGACCGGCCCGCCCTGCCCGACCGGGTCAGGGTCATCGTGGCGTTCGGCGCCCGGGCTGCGCGCGCCTCGTTTCCCTCGCGGGCGACCCTCGTCTACTGCCTCGCGCCGGGCGTGCGGGTGGAGGCTGGAGGCGGGCGGATGGCCGTCCGCGTGGACATGCTGCCGCCGGCGCGCGCCGTGCTGGCGCGCCTGCGCGAACTCCAACCGGGGCTGCGCACGCTGGCGGTCTTCTGGCTGTCCGGCTCCGTGGAGGACGCGGTCAGGGGGATGCGGGAGGCCGCCGCGGCCGCGGGCCTCGCGCTGCGCGCCGCCCGCCTGCGGGACGCCGAGGAGCTGCCGGACCGGTTGCGGGGGCTGCGGGACAAGCCGGATGCCATCTGGATCCCGCCGGACCCGTTGCTCGTCACGGAGCGGAACTTCGCCGTGCTCCGCGAGTACTCGTGGGCGAACGGCGTGCCGATCTACGCGCCCACGGCGGGACTCGCGGAGAAGGGGGCTGCGGTCGCCTTGTCCTCGGGCTACCAGGACATCGGGCGCGCCGCCGCGCTCGCGGTTCGCAACATCCTCGAGGACGGGACGCCGCCCGAGGCGGTGTACCCGGAACGGCTCGAGACCGCACTCAACCTCGGCGCGGCCGCGCGGACCGGGCTCGTGTTCTCCCGGTCGATCCTCGCGAGCGCGGACCGGGTCATTCCGTGACGCTGCGCGCGAAAGAGCTCGGGTTCAGCCTCGCGGTGATCGCGAGCGCGGGAGGGATCATCCTGATCCTGTCGGTGCGGTCCGCGCGCCGGGCGATCCTACGCGAGGTCGTGGAGAGCCAGCTGGCCCGCGTGGCGGAGGCGGCGGCACGCCTTCCGGAGGGGGTGCGGCGCCGCGACGAGCGCCGCCTGCTCCCCGTGCTCCAGTCGATCCAGGCCCGCGCGGGCGGGCCGTACGCGGCTGTGCTGGACCGCGACGGCGTCGTGCTCGGTCACACGAACGTCGTGGAAGTGGGCAAGCGCTGGGCGGACGCGGTCACACGATCGGCGCTCGCGCGCGAGGAGCCCGGCGCGGTGGAGTCGGTGTACGCGGGCGAGCCCGTCCTCGACGTCGTCGTGCCCGTGCGCGAGGCGGAGGAGGAGTACATGCTGGCGGGGAGCGGCGGACGCGCGGCCCGGCTGGGGACCCTGCGTTTCGGCGTCCCCCTGCGGAAGCCGTTCGCCACGGTGCGGCAGATCGGCTTCAACATCCTCTGGATCATCCTGGCCGTCGCCCTGTTCGCGACGGTCGCCGTCGTCGCCTTCATTCACCGCATCCTGGCGCCCGTCCGGCTGCTCGCGGAGGGGACCGAGCGGATCGCCCGGGGCGACTACGCCGTGGACATCCCGGTCCGCTCCCGCGACGAGTTCGGCTCGCTGGCCCGCCGGTTCAACCGCATGAGCCAGGTGCTGCGGGAGGAATCCGCGCAACGGCGCGACCTCCAAGCTCAGCTGCTTCAGTCGAGCCGCCTGGAGGCGATGGGCAACGTCGCCGCGAAGGTGGCGCACGACTTCAACAACATGCTCACGATCATCGTCGGGTACGGCGGGATGCTGCTCCGGCGCCTGCCGGCGGGGCACGAGGCGCGGGCGGACGTCGAGGAGATCGCCCGGGCCGGGGAGCGGGCCACCGCGATCTGCCGACAGCTGCTCGCGTTCAGCCGGGGCCAGATCCTCGCACCGGTGCCCTTCGACCTGAACGCCTGGCTGGCGGAGTCGGAGGGGCTCTTCCGCCGCCTCGCGGGGGAGCGCGCGGCCGTGGCGCTCCAGCTCGGCGCGGACGCGCCGTGGGTCAAGGCGGACCCCGGGCAGCTCACCCAGGCCGTCACGAACCTGGTCGCCAACGCGCGCGACGCCATGGCGGAAGGCGGCACGATCACGGTGGGAACCTCGAACGTCATCCTCGACGCGGAATTCGTCCGCCGCCATCCCGCCGCTCGCACCGGTGCCCACGTGGAACTTTGGGTGGCGGACTCGGGGCACGGCATGGACGAGGCGACGCTCGCGCGGATGTTCGAGCCCTTCTTCACCACCAAGGCGCCGGGCAAGGGCACCGGGCTGGGACTCGCGTCCGTGCACGGCATCGTGCAGCAGAGCGGCGGATACGTCTGGGCGGAGAGCGCCGTGGGGCGGGGGACGACCTTCCGGATCTGTCTCCCGCGGGTGGAGGCCCGGCCCGGCGAACCGGTCGCGCGTCCGGCGGCCGCGGCGCCGGTGGCGGTCGCCGGGACACGCGTACTTCTCGTGGACGACGAGGACGCCGTGCGCGGCTTCGCCAAGCGCGCCCTCGAGGCCGCCGGGTACTCCGTGATCGAGGCGGCGAACGGCCCGGAGGCGCTGCGCGTCGCCGAAGGCCACGCGGGGGGGATTCCCATGCTCGTGACGGACGCCGTGATGCCCTCGGTCAGCGGCTTCGAACTCGCGCGGCGCCTCGGCGCGGTCCGGCCCGGCGTCCGCGTCCTCGTGATCTCCGGCTACACCAACGACGCCGCGGTCTCCACGGAGGCGGCCAATCTCGGGTACGCGTTCCTCATGAAGCCGTTCTCGCACGAACAGCTCGCGGCGAAGGTGCGGGAGGTGTTGGATGGGAGCTGACGCCGTGCGGGAGGCGCTGCTGATCGTCGAGGACGAGGAGCCGATCCGCCGGATGCTGCTGGGGAGTCTTGCGGCGCCGGGTCGGACGCTCGCCGCCGCCGCCACCGCGGCCGAGGCGCGATCCGCGATCGCCGCGGCGACGCCCGACGTCGTCCTGCTGGATCTTCGCCTGCCGGACGCGAGCGGCCTCGAGGTGTTGCAGGCGGCCCGCGCGGCGGACCCCGCGTGCATGGTGATCGTGCTGACCGGCCACGTGGACGAGCGCACGGTGGTGGAGGCCATGCAGCTCGGCGCGATGACGTACGTGACGAAGCCCTTCCAGGCGACGGAGCTGCTCCCCGTGGTGGAGCAGGCCTTCCGGCGGGCCCGGGAGGCGCGCGCGGCGGCGGACCGGCCGCGGGAGGAGATGCCGGTGTTCGAGGGTCTCCTGGTGGGCGCCGGGGCGGCCATGGTGGAGGTGTACCGGTCGCTCGGCCTGCTGGCGGGGTCGGACGTGCCGGTGCTCGTGACGGGCGAGAGCGGCACCCGCAAGGCGCTAGTGGCCCGCGCGTTGCCCCGGTACCGTCCGCGGCCGCACCGGCCGTTCGTGACGGGGGATTGCGCGCGGTCTTACTTGCGTCGTCTTTAAACTTTGCGC
>CAYHEI010000283.1:0-2183 GCA_964355385.1 uncultured bacterium
ACCCATCGGGCATCGCGTCGCTGGAGGCGCCGGAGGCGTTCCTCTCGTACGTCAGCCTCTTCTCGGGATCGGATGCCGAAGGCGCGTATCTCATCACGGGCGCCTGGGAACAGCCGTCCTTTCCCTTCGGCGTCGGCAACTTCGGCGCGGGACTGATGGCGCTCACCACGGGATCGTTCGACTCCACCGACCCGCAAGCCCTGGTCAGGGCGGCGGCGGGCGGCGCGTCCGACGCGCTCGTCTTCTTTTCCTACGCCGCGTCGCCGATGGAAGGCCTGTCGGTGGGCGGTTCCCTGAAGCTGCTGCGCCGGTCCCTCACCGGCGCCGACCCGCTCAGTTACGCGGCTGATCCGGTCACCGGCGACGTCGTGGCGTCGAAGGCGAAGGACTTCGCCGCGGAGGGTGCGGGGGTGGACGTGGGCGTGCAGTGGGAAAACCTCGACCGCAGCTGGGGGGTCGGCGGCGCGGTGCAGAACATCGGCGAGATCGGGGAATTCGGGGAGAGCTTCAGCCCCAAATTCGGGGGCGGCGCCGAGGTGCTCCCGATCACGTTCCGACTGGGCGGGGTCGTCCGGACGAAGCTGTGGGGCCAGCAGTTCATGACGACGGGCGACCTCACCTCGTTCATCGACTCCATCGGGAAGCCGCGCCTGTCCGTGGGCGCGGAGTACGGCATCCTGGGCATCGCGTTCTTCCGTTTGGGATGGGAGCAGCCCCTGGACGCGAAGATCGGCTCCACCGCCCTGGATTTCGGGACCCGGCAGGGCCTGTCGAGCCTTCCCTCGCCGTTGCGGACCGGGATCGGCTTCCGCTTCCGGGGCATCCCCGGGACGATGGCCCAGCTCGACTACGCGCTCGCGCCCTTCGGCACGCTCGGCGTCGTGCATCAGGCCGCCCTGCTCTTCCGCTGGAACATCCCGAAGATTCCGAAGGCGGTGACGACCGAGGCGCCGGTCACGGTGGAGCGAAAGACGACGAAGCCCGCCATGACCATCGAGCCCAAGCAGCTCCAGCTCTCCCAGCCGGCGAAGGAATGGAAGGTGGAAATCACGGACGACAAGGGCAAGGTCGTGAAGACCTTCCAGGGCACCGGCACGCCGCCCAAGTCGATCGACTGGGACGGCACGGACGCGCGCGGCAAGGTGCTGACCAACCTGAAGGCCTTCAATGTCGTCGTCAAGGCGAAGGACATCGCGAACAAGGAGGTCAGGGCCACGACCAAGCAAGCCACCGTCACCGCCGAGCCCTCGCTCAAGGCCGTGGCCGGAAAGCCCCTGTACCCGGAGGTGGTGTTCGTCATGCCCCAGGAGAACTACCAGCTCTGGCAGGTGCAGATCCAGGACCAGGGGCGCCTCGTCCGCCAATGGGAGGGTCAGGGGCGGCCCGCGAGCCCCATCAAGTGGGACGGGCGTGACCAGTCGGGCCAACTCACCAACCTCGCGAAGCCGAAGTTCAGCTGGAACTTCGTCGACCAGGAGGGCACCAAGTCCAAAGGCGAGAAGACGCTTCCGCAGATCGAGGCGGCGGTTCAGCCCGAGACCCTCGGCAACAAGGTGCGGATGGTGGGCGTGCGCTTCAAGGGCACGGACACGGACCTCTCCGAGGACCATCTCGTGATCATCGAGAAGGCGTCCAAGTTCATCGCGGAGCATCCCGACAGCTCCCTCACCATCGAAAGCTACGCCGACACGGATGGCGACGACGAGGCGAACTACCTCCTGGCGAAGGCGCGGGCGGAGAAGGTGCTGCAGACGCTCTCGGTCGAGTACAACGTCCAGGCCGCGCGGCTCAGCCTGCGCGTGTACGGCCGGAGCAAGCCGGCTCCGCACTACCCGAACCTCCCGGACGACGAGCAGAAGCAGCGCGTAGACCTCATCATCAACGTAAGGCGCTGAGCGGTCCATTGACGCCCATGAGGTTCGTGCTGGCCCCCTCGATTCTCAACGCGGACATGATGCGGCTGGGCGAGGCCGTCCGGGTGGTCGAGCGCGGCGACGGCGACTGGCTGCACGTGGACGTCATGGACGGGCACTTCGTGCCGACGCTGTCCATGGGCCCGGCGGTCGTGGGGGGGGGGGGGCCCCCCCCCCCCCCCCCGCCGGGCGGGCCCCTCCAAGGGTGGCGGGCGGGGGCGCGCGGCCCCGCCCAGCCGGGGGGCGGGGGCGCCCCGCGGGCGCAGACAC
>CAYHEI010000283.1:2193-4267 GCA_964355385.1 uncultured bacterium
CGACGCTGGCCATGGGCCCGGCGGTCGTGCGCGGGCTGCGCCGCGCAACCCGCCTGCCGCTGGACGTCCATCTCATGGTGTCCCGTCCGGCTTCGCTCGCCCCGGCCTTCCTGGACGCGGGGGCCGACCGGCTGACGATCCACGCCGAAGCGCGCGGGAATCTGCCGAAGCTGCTGCGCATGATCCGCCGGGCGGGCCGGCGCACCGGGGTGGCGCTCAAGCCCGGCACCCCGCCGTCCGCCGTCCGCCGGCTCCTGCCGCTCGCCGACCTGGTTCTCGCGATGACCGTGGAGCCCGGGTACGGCGGCCAGCCCTTCCGGCGCGACATGCTTCCGAAGCTCCGCGCGCTGCGGGCCGCCGCGCCCCGGATGGACCTCCAGGTGGACGGGGGGCTGACGCGGGAGACGCTCGGCGCGGCGGTGTCCGCGGGGGCGAACGTGATCGTGGCCGGCTGGGCGATCTTCGGGGATCCGCGCCCCGGGGCCGCCATGCGCCGACTGCGGCGCATCGGCGAAGCTGCGTTCGCGCTCAATGGGGGGTCAACGTGAACGCTCACCCCGCGATGCGGGGTGGGCGCGCAGGCCACGGCTTCGCCGCGGCCTGCGGCCTTGCTCTCATCTCGGCGATTTGGCCTTGCCAAATCGCCATCGCAACGCAAGTGGATACCTATATCGCCCAGGGCAAGGACGCGGTCTCGCTGCGGCAGTTCAAGGAAGGGGAGGCGGCCTTTCGGCGGGGCCTGGAACTCGAGCCGGGGCACCCCGAGGCGCTGTACGGGGCCGGGTACTGCGCCCTGCAGCAGGGCAAGTTCTCGAAGGCGCTCGCGGACCTCGAGAACGTCCTCCGGGGCACGTACGCGACACCCGCGTTCCGCTCCTTCCACATGCTCGCGCTGTCGCGCATCGGGGAGATTCGTCTGGCGCGCAAGGAATACAAGGCGGCGAGCGAGGTCTACGCGCAGGGCGTGAAGAACGACCCTAAGTCGGCCGAATTCCGCTACGGCTGGGGGGTCGCGCTGCGGGCGCAGGGGCGCAACGAGCTGGCGCTCGAGCAGTTCGAGGAGGCGCTGAAGCTCGATCCCAAGTCCGCCGGCTCCCTCATCGGCAAGGCCGCGATCTACTATGAACTCGGCAACGTGCCGGAAGCCTTCCGCCTGCTCGAGCAGGCCGAGAGTGCCGCTCCCGCGAACCCGCTGCCCTACGGCGTCATGAGCGGCTTCTATCGGGACATGAAGAAGCCGATGGAGCATCACCTGGCGCTCGGGCACTACTACTTCTACGCGGGCAATCTCCAGCGGGCCGCCAACGAATACCGGACCGCGCAAGCGATCAAGGAGACGCCCGAGTCGCACCATGTCCTCGGGGCCGCGTACCTCCAGCTGGGCCAGCTCTCCGAGGCCGAGGCCCAGTTGCGGCAGGCGCTGAAGATGAAGATCGAGCCCGCGGAAACCACCTGGGCGCAGCTCTCCCGGGTGCTGGCCCGGGGCGGAAAGCTCGGAGAGGCCGATCAGGCCCTGGACAAGGCCATCGCCCTGAACAAGAAGGTTCCGGCGTTCGAGGGACAGCGCGCCTGGATCCGGATCCTCCAGGGACGCTTCGACGAGGCGGACAAGCTGGCCCGGAGCGCGATCGAGCGCGATGCCGCCGCCGCGGCCCCTTACCGCTACCTGGGGGACTCCCTGAGCGCGCGCGGGCGTTTCAAGGACGCGATCGACGCGTACGAGAAGTCGCTCGCGCGGGACCCGACCCAGAGCGACGTGTACGTCAACCTCGGTTGGGCGTTCGAATCGACCGGCGATCCGGTGTCCGCTCAGCGCAACTACGAGTTCTTCCTGCGCGCGTCGCCGACGGCGGACGAGGCGCGTGATGTCCGCGCGCAACTCAATAAACTCAAGAAGAAGCAACGGAAACCTTGACGCGTTCGGGCCGCCTGCCGGCCCGCCTCATGCTGCTCTGGGGCGCTTGCCTGCTGCCGCTCGCGTTCTGGCCGCCGTTCGAGGACGCGTTCAAGCTGCCGCAGGCGCTGGTGCTGCTGCTGGCGTCTTGCGGATTGGCCGCGACGGCGCTCGGCCGCG
>CAYHEI010000283.1:4277-4670 GCA_964355385.1 uncultured bacterium
CAGACGTGTGCTCTTCCGATCTCGGCGCTCGGCCGCCGCGCGTTCGCGCCGTCCGGCCTCGCCATCGTGCCATGCTGTCTCCTGGCAGCCCATCTGGCCGTGGCTCCATTCGGCGCCATCGTCAACGTGAGCGCGACCTCGATTCTGGCGGGCATGGCGCTGCTCGGATTCGTTTCCGCGACGGCGGTCCGCCTCGCGGGTTGCGGGAGAGCGCTGCCGGCGGCGATGATCGGCGCGGGCGCGACGGCGGCCGGGTACAGCGTGCTGCAATTCGCCGGGCTCGACCCGGTCGCGCCGGCGGGGGGGGGCGCCCCCCCGCCGGGGGCGCGCCGGGGGGCTGCCCCCCGCCGACCCGCCGGAAGTTTGGCGGGGGTGCCCCACGCGGGGGGGGGC
>CAYHEI010000284.1:0-4658 GCA_964355385.1 uncultured bacterium
CGAGCCCCCCCGCAAGGCAGACCCAGAGAATCCGCGTACCATCCGGCGAGGGTCGTCGCATGTTCGGATCGAGCCTAGCGTACTGGATCGCGCTGGGCAAGGGATGGACGTCGACCGCGCGCCGAGATTGACATGGGCGCGCCCGTCGGTTACCATTGCACGCGATTTCATGTCGAAACTGCGCATCGCGTTCATCGCCTCCGAGGTTGCGCCGCTCGCCAAGACGGGTGGCCTGGCCGACGTCATGGGCACGCTGCCGCTCGAACTGGAGCGGGCGGGCCATCGCGTCGCGGTGTTCATGCCGTTCTACCGCGAGGTGCGCAAGATCGCCCGGATCGAGATCCATCCCGCCCTGCCCTCGCTCCCCGTCCATCTGGCGCCCGGGATCAGGGAGGAGGTTGCGATCCTGACCGGGCAGCTCCCGGGATCGAAGGTGCAGGTCTTCTTCGTGGACCATCCGCGTTCCTTCGATCGCGACCACCTGTACGGGACGCCGGACGGCGACTACCCGGACAACGCGGACCGGTTCATCCTGTTCAGCCGTGCCGCCCTGCAGGCGATCAAGGAGCTCAGGGAGGAATACGACATTCTGCACTGCCATGACTGGCAGACGGCCTTGATTCCCGCGTATCTCAGCCGCGTGTACGCCGGCGAGCGGCTGTTCGCCCGGACCGCGTCGGTCTTCACGATTCACAACCTGGCGTATCAGGGCGTCTTTCCCAAGGAGACCGTGGTGCGCACGGGGCTGGGCTGGGAGTTGTTCACGCCCGACCAACTGGAATTCTACGGCAAAGTGAACCTCATGAAATCCGGGATCCTCTACGCACACAAGGTGACCACCGTGAGTCCGACGTACGCGCACGAGATCGTCACGCCGGAGTCCGGGTTCGGCCTCGACGGCCTGTTGCGGACGCGCGCCTCCGACCTCACCGGGATCCGCAACGGCCTCAACCAGGAGGAGTGGGATCCCGCGCGCGACCGGCACCTCAAGACGATGTATTCCCGGAAGGCCCTCGCCGGAAAGGCCGAATGCACCGCCGCGCTTCGCGAGGAGCTCGGCCTGCCCGTTCCCGAGCGGAACCCGGTCCTCCTGATCGGCGTCGTGTCCCGCCTCGCCGAACAGAAGGGATTCGAACTGCTCGTGGCCGCGGCGGCGAAGCTCGCCAAGAAGCCCGTGCAGATCGTGATCCTCGGCACGGGCGACCGCGCGATCCAGGAAGCACTCGAGGAAGCCTGCCGGAAGGCCCCGGACCGGTTCATCTTCCGGCCGAAATTCGACACGGGGCTGGCCCACCGCATCTACGCCGGGGCGGACGCGCTGCTCATGCCTTCCAAGTACGAACCGTGCGGGCTCGGGCAGATGATCGCCATGCGCTACGGCACGCTGCCGGTGGTGCGGGCGACCGGCGGACTGGCCGACACGGTGAAGGGCGCCGACCCCGCCCACAAGCACGTGGGGACGGGATTTCCTTTCAAGCCGTTCACCGCGGACGCCTTGCTCAAGGCCGTTGACGAGGCGCTGAGCGCATTCGCCGACGAGCCCTACTGGAAGCGGCTGATGGCGGAGGCGATGGGCGAGGACTTCTCGTGGGCGGCGCCCGCGAAGCGCTACGAGACGATGTACACCCAGGCTTGCGCCCGCCGGATGAAGTCGTGAGCACCCGGGCTTGAGGCCCGGGATATACTAGAACTCATGGCGAAGGAACTCGAGGCACCAGTCGCCGAGCTCGGCGAGCGTCTGCACCAGATCCGGAGGTGCCTTTGACCCGGTTCGCGCGGCGGACGAGCTCGGTTCCATCGAGCGGCGCCTCGCCCAGGGCGACCTCTGGGCCGCCAATCCGGCGGAGGCGCAATCACTCAACAGGCGGTTCGAACGGCTACGGGACGAGCTCGCGCGGTTCCGAGCGACGGAGCGCCGCCTCGAGGAACTGAAGGGCTTCGTCTCGCTGCTCGCCGCGTCCCCCGATCCCGCGCTCGAAACCGATTGCACCGCCGAACTGTCGGCGCTCACGCGGGATATCGACGGCCTCGAGATCGCCTACTTCCTCCAGGGCGAGTACGACCGCTCGAACGCGTTCCTGAGCATCCATCCCGGCGCGGGGGGGACCGAGGCGCAGGATTGGGCGCAGATGCTCATGCGCCTGTACCTCCGCTGGGCGGAGGCGCGGGGATTCAAGACCGAGATCCTGGATCTCGCGCCCGGAGATGAAGCGGGAATCAAGAGCGCGACGATCGCCGTCAATGGGCCGTTCGCGTACGGCTTGCTCCAGCCGGAGAAGGGCGTGCACCGTCTCGTGCGGATCTCGCCGTTCGATGCGAACAAGCGGCGGCACACGTCGTTCGCCTCGGTGGACGCCGTCCCGCAGCTCGACGACACGATCACGGTGGACATCCGGGACGAGGATCTGCGTATCGACACCTTCCGCGCTTCGGGCGCCGGCGGACAGCTTGTCAACAAGACGAGCTCCGCGGTCCGGATCACGCACCATCCGTCGGGCATCGTCGTGCAGTGCCAGAACGAGCGTTCCCAGCATCAGAACAAGGCGACGGCGATGGCCGTGCTCCGCGGCCGGCTCTACGAACTCGCCCAACAGGCGCACGTGGACAAGATCAGCAAAGTCCGAGGAGAGCTCAAGGACATCGCCTTCGGCAGCCAGATCCGTTCCTACGTGTTCATGCCCTACACCCAGGTCAAGGACGTCCGCACCGGTCTCGAACTCCACGACGTCGGGAAGGTGATGGACGGCGGGATCGATCCGTTCATCATGTCCTACCTGAGACTCCAGGCCGCCGCGCGCGGCTCCCCGGCCTGACGCCCGTGCCGATCCGGCTGCTTCCCGCGGAGGTCGTGGCGGGGATCTCGGCGGGCGAGGTCATCGAGCGGCCTGCGTCGGTCGTGAAGGAGTTGGTGGAAAACGCGCTGGACGCCGGCGCCAGCCGAATCGCGGTGGAGATCGAGAGCGCGGGACTCAGGACGATCGCGGTCACGGACGACGGCGGCGGCATCCCCGCGGCGGAGGCCGTCCTGGCGTTCTCCCGTCACGCGACGAGCAAGCTGCAGGATCTCAACGGCCTCGCGCGCATCGCGAGTTTCGGGTTCCGGGGCGAGGCGCTCGCCGCGATCGCGGCGGCGGGGGACGTGGAGTTGCTGAGCCGGACCCCGGACGCGCGAGAAGGGATCAAGGTGACAGCCGGGGGCGACGGCGCGCCCGTGGCGGCTCCCGCCGGTTGCGCGGCGGGCACCCGCATCGTGGTGCGGAAGCTGTTCGCCCGAGTTCCTGCCCGTCTCAAGTTCCTCAAGAGCCCGGCGGCGGAGACGGCCGCGATCGCCCGCGCGCTCGAGCCGTACGTGCTGACGCAGCCGTCCGTCCGATTCAGCCTGACCGTGGACGGCGAAGAGCGGCTGAACGCGCCTCCGGCCACGGAACCGGGGGAACGGGTCCGCGCGGTGATGGGTGAAGGCGGGGACGCATTGCTCCCCGCGCACGCGGAGGCGGGGGAGTGCGTCGTCCGCGGGTTCGTCGAGGCGCCCGGCGCCGTGCGGCGGCGCGGACGGATGTGGCTCGTCGTGAACCGGCGGCCCGTGGAGGATCGCGCCCTCCGACACGCTGTCGTCGCGAGCTATGGGGGCGCGCTGCCGCGGGACGCGTTTCCGGCCGCCGCTCTCTTCATCGACCTGCCCCCGCACCTGGTGGACGTCAACGTGCATCCGGCCAAGACGGAGGTGCGCTTCGCCGATCCTCAGGCGGTTTATCAAGCCGTCCGAGCGGCCGTGCGCGGTGCGTTCGCCTCACGCGAGGGGGTGGCGGCCCCACCGGGTTTCCCGGCCGCTCCGGCGCCGCCCGAGGACTCGCCCGTCGGACACACGAGCGGTTCGGCGGCTCCCCCCTCCGTGGTGTCGGAGCCCGAGCCGCTCTGGCTCGCGGCCCGGCTGCCCCGCGGAGGGGAGGTCGAGATCCTCGCGCAGCTGTTCTCGACTTACGTCGTCGCGCGAACCGCGGATGGGCTGCTCCTCGTCGACCAGCACACCGCCCACGAGAAGGTGATCTACGAGCGCCTGCTTCGGCGCGGTCCCGACACGGCGGCGCAGGCGTTGCTGGTCCCGCTTCCCGTGGAACTCTCTCCCGAGGAATCCCTGCTGGTCGCCGGCCACGCGAAGGCGCTGCGCGCGGTCGGGCTCGAACTCGACGGATTCGGCGGAACCACGGTCGTGATCCGCGCGGCTCCGCCCGGAGCCGCGGCACGGGACCTGCCCGGCCTCCTGCGCTGGCTGCTGGAGGAGCTCGAGCGGTCGGGACGCACGCCCGATCCCGCCGCGGTGGCCCCCCGCCTGCACGCGACGATCGCCTGCCACCTGGCCGTGAAGGCGGGCGACCGCCTGGGGGCGCGCGAGATGGAGGCCGTCGTGCGCGAACTGTTCGATCTCGACGAGCCGGGCAGCTGCCCGCACGGGCGGCCCACGTTCTCGCGGATCGACGAGCGGGATCTCGCGGCGCGTTTTCATCGGACCTGGGGCCTGGGCAAGCGCGAGTGTCATTAGTCGTGACCGTCGATTCCGCGAAGCGGAATCGAAAGCCCTGCCGCCCCAGCCCCCGGGCCCCCCCCCCCCCCCGGGGCCGCCGCCGCGCGGCCCCCGCACCCCCGGAGGAGGAGAGAAC
>CAYHEI010000285.1:0-751 GCA_964355385.1 uncultured bacterium
GGGGTGCTACGGGCGGTTGTGTAAGGGGGTGGGGGTTTGTACTGCTGCCCCTATATCATCACCAACTCCTGGGCAATGTCCGTGGCGACGGGGGAGCCGCTCACGGAGAACGAACACGACTGGTCCCGGCGTCAGACGCGCGCGACGCTGACGCCCTACATCGCCCGCGGCCTCGCGCTCCTCAAGGAGTCGCACGTGGATGCGACGGGAGTCACCTCGCCCTGGATGTTCGGCGAGGACGTCGAGTCCGAGTACATCGTGGCGATCGCGGCGGCGCAGCGGGAGGTGTTCGGTCGCGACTTCTCCTGGTACTTTCTGCACATCAAAGAAGACCCCATGACGAAGCCTTGGATCGCGCTGCGGGAGGGGGACGCGACGCTGGTGTCCATTCCCGCGTCCATGGACGACGCGCTCTGGGACACCATCTGGAAACACGGCCGGGCGGACGCCCGGCTGATCGGCTCGCTCGCCGACGCCTTTCTCACCGCGGACGGCCGGGCCGGCCGGATCCGCACGGTGCTGGACGCCGGCGGCTGGCCGGTTCTCCTGGTCCACTGGCAGACGCTGTTCTCCAACGGTCACGAGACCGGACTCGCCGTGCTGGACGAGGTGGGAGCGCGCGTGAGGCGCGTTCTCGGTGGCGCGGTGCGCTGGTCGAGCTGCCTGGAGATGTCCCGGATCGTTGCCCTGGGGACGTAGTTCAGATATTTAAAATTTACCCAAATCGGGATTTATTGAAAACGAGCCCCAA
>CAYHEI010000285.1:761-4656 GCA_964355385.1 uncultured bacterium
TCCCGTGGCCGTGGGTAGTTTTGACATATTTTCAGAATCCCCAAAAATCTTAATATCTTAACTACGTCCCCAATAGGCGGCGGAAGGAGGATTCGTCGAGGATGGGGAGGCCGAGCCGCTGGGCTTTGGCGAGCTTGGAGCCCGCGCCGGGGCCCGCGACGACGTAGTCGGTCTTCTTCGACACCGATCCCGTCGCATTGCCGCCCAGCTTCCGGACCAGCCCTTCCGCCTCCGCGCGCGACAACCCCTCCAACTCGCCCGTGAAGCAGAAGGTCTTGCCCGCGAGCGCGTCCGAGACCGGCGCTTCCTCCTGGAGCCGCGCGAGATTCACCCCCGCCTTCTTCAGCTTCGCCACGAGGCTCTTCGCCGCCTTTCGCGCGAAGAAGCTCCGGAGCGAGGCGGCCACGACCGGCCCCACCTCGTGGATCGCGGTCAGCTCCTCTTCGCTCGCCGCGGCCAGCGCATCCAGGTCCGTGTAGCGGGCCGCGAGGAGCTCGGCGACCCGGGCGCCGACGTGCCGGATGCCCAGCGCGTGGAGGAGCGCCCCGAGGGGGCGGCGCTTGCTCGCCGCGATCGCGGCCACCACGTTCTCGGCGGACTTCTCCGCCATCCGGTCCAGCCCTTCCAGGTCGGCGGTGGTCAGGGCGTACAGGTCCCCGCAGTCGCGCACGAGCTTCCGCTCGACGAGTTGCGCGATGAGCTTCTCGCCGACGTCCTCGATGTTCATCGCGTCGCGGCGCGTGAAATGTTCGATCCGGCGCCGGACCTGCGCCGGGCACGCCACGTTGTCGCAGCGGACGGCCGCCTCGCCCTCGACGCGGCTGACCGGCTCGCCGCATTCCGGACAGTCCTTCGGCATGGCGAACGGCTTCTCCTTCCCGGTGCGTTTCGCCGCCACCGGTCCGACGACCTTCGGGATGACCTCACCGCCCTTCTCGATCTCGACCAGGTCCCCGACGCGGCCGTCCTTCCGCTTGATCTCGTCCTCGTTGTGCAGCGTCGCGCGGGAGATCGTCGTGCCGCCGAGCGCGACCGGCTCCAAGTCGGCGACCGGCGTGAGCGTCCCGGTCCGGCCGACCTGAATCAGGACGCTCTTGAGCCTGGTGGTGGCGCGCCGCGTGGGGAACTTGAACGCGATCGCCCAGCGGGGGCTCTTGGCCGTGGCGCCCAGCCGCCGCTGCTGGTCCAGGGAGTTCACCTTGATGACCACCCCGTCGGTCTCGAAGGGGAGGTCGTCCCGCCGTGTTTCCCAACGCGCGCATTCCGACAGCACGGCATCGAGCGTGCGCGCCGGCGTGCGCTGCGGCGTCACCGGCAGGCCGAGCCGCGCCAGCGCGTCGAGCGCCTCGGCATGGGTCGCGTAGGCGGCCCCGGCGGCGCGCGCGAAGGTGTGGACGTGGAGGCTGAGCCGCCGCCGCGCCACGATCTTGGAGTCCTGGAGCTTGAGCGTGCCGGACGCGGTGTTGCGCGCGTTGGCGAACGGCTCCTCCCCGGCCTCCTCCTGCTCCTCGTTGAGCGCGGCGAACGCGTCCCGGGTGAAGAAGGCCTCGCCCCGCGCCTCGAGCAGCGCCGGTTCATTCTTTGATGGTTCCAAACGGAGAGGAACCGAACGGATGGTCCGGAGGTTGCCCGTGATGTCGTCGCCCTCCTCCCCGTCCCCTCGCGTCGCGCCGCGGATGAGGAGCCCCCCCTCGTAGATCAGCGCGACCGCCACGCCGTCGATCTTGGGCTCGATCACGAACTCGAGCGCCTGCCCGGGCAGGCCTTTCCGGCAGCGCTCCTCCCACGCGCGGACTTCCTCCGCCGCGTACGTGTTGTCCAGCGACATCATGGGGGGATCATGCCGCGCCACGGGGAACTTCTTCGTGGGCGCGCCGCCCACTCTCCGGCTGGGGGAATCCGGCGTGACCAGCTCCGGGTGCGCGGCCTCGAGGTCGAGCAGGCGGCGCATGAGCTGGTCGTACGCCTCATCGGAGATCGAAGGCTTCGCCTCGAGGTGATAGCGGCGGTCGTGTTCGCGTATCGCGCTGCGTAATGCCTCGATCTCGCGCCTTGCCGATGCGGCCATCCCTCGCTCCGCCCGGACGGCTACTTGCGGATGAGCGTGATGCGGCCCGTCTGCACGGGACGGCCGGGCTCGGCGAAGACGATCCGGTAGTAGTACGTGCCCGCGGCGACGGGCTGCCCGGCCGCGTTCCGGCCGTTCCACAGCACGCGATAGTTCGACGCCGTCAGCGCGATCACGCGCTCGTTGTCCAGCGTGGAGATCTCGACGCGCGTCCCCTCCGGCAGGTTGATGAACTTCATCACGCCGCCGGCGGCGGAGGCCGGATCGAACGGAGTCGGATAGACGGCCACCGGCCGCCGGCCCGGCGGACCGGGGTTGGGATCGAACGGGTTGGGGTAGGTCGGCATGGCGTCCGTGTACGGCGTCGTGTACGGCGGCACCTCCAGCGGGTCGGCGATGGCGCCCAGGTCGATCGGGAAGGACTCCGGACGTTCCGAGCTGGGAATGGCCAGCAGATTGCCGCCGCGATCGGTCGCGAACACGAAGCCTTCGGCGAGGCTGACGCCGCCGACATCCTCGTCCAGCCGAGTGTCGTAGAGCTTGTCGTCGTTGCTTGGATTGCGCGTGAGATGGAAGTTGTTCCCCGGGTTGTCCACGTACGTCGCCTTGAGGTCGGGATCGTTCCTGACAGAAGCGGATGCGCCGAGGGGAACTCCGCCGTATGAACTATTGCCCAGCCTGAACCTGGCCGTGTTCGGATCCAAGGTGATCCCAAAGGAGGTGGGAGCGCGGTCGGAATCATGCGACAGATTCGGCAGGTTGAGGACCTCGAGGAAGGCTCCGTTCGCGTCGCTGTCCAGCTTCTTGGTGGACACCTTCACGCACAGGAAACCGTTTGCGTGCACGGCGGGCGGCGAGTTGATCGTGCATGCCTTGATGACCGGCCGCCCGGAGCCGTCCCAGTCGTCGCTCCGATAGTAGCGGAGGTGTCCGGAGCTGAGGATCGCGCCGCTCTCGAAGACAAAGCGGTGCACTCGGCCGTCGCTCCCGCCGAAGTACAGGTAGCGGCTCGCGCGATCCATGGCGGGGCCGTAGAGGGCCACCTCGGACGTGAGCCCCGGCGCGTTGTAGGGCTGGGGATGGTCGATGATGCGCGCACCATCGGAGGTCTCCCAGCGGACGCGCGAGGCGAACGTGGAGACCGAGCCGGAGCCGGCGCCGAACGGCTGCTCCGCGAAAACCCCGGTCGTCCCCATCTCCTGCTGCTCCGCGGACGAGACGGCGCCATTCCGGTGCTCGATGCAGGTGACCCGCCCGCGGTCGGTGCCGAAGATGATCACGTCGTTGCTGATCACCGGATCGGGCATGATAACGCGGCCGTAGATCTTGTACACCCAGTACTGGCTGCCGTCGCGCTGGTTGATCGCGAAGAGCGCCGAGTCGCTGGACAGGCTGTTGTCGTCGTTGATCCGCCTGGCGCCGACGACGAGGAGGTCCTCCTTCCACAAGACGGGGGACGTCGTCGCGTAGTACACTTCCTGAGCCGGCGGCGGCTCCTGGCCCTTCGGGAGCGGCTTGTTGAGGCCGGAGCCGATTTGAAGGGGGACCTGCCACTTGGTCACGAAGCCCTGCGTGTTGAAATCGTACGCGATGTTGTAGAGGTTGCTGGGGCACTTCGTGCAGTCCTTCCGTTCCATGTCGACCAGGAAATAGCTGAGCGGCACGGTGCCCATGACGACCGGATGGCTCACGATACGCTTGTCGTTGGACAGTTTGACCTCCGCGGAGTAGACCACGGAAGCGCTCGGTCCGACCAGCGTGGACGCGCGGCCGGGGCCCGGGGGGGGGGGGGGGGGGGGGGGGGGGGGGGGGGGGGGGGGGGGGGGG
>CAYHEI010000286.1:0-4648 GCA_964355385.1 uncultured bacterium
CCGCCCGGCTCGCGAGGAGATCCGGGTCCTCGAACCGGTTGACCGTGCGCCAGCCGGTCCCCAGCTTGTACGAGAAGGCCCCTTCGCGCGCGCCGAACACCGCCGCGCCTTCGCCCAGCGACCGCTCGCCGACGGTCGCGCGCACGGTACCGTGCCGGAGCTGGTCCGGCCGTTTCGTGATGATGTTGATCACCCCGTTCACGGCGTTCGCACCGTAGAGCGCAGAGGCCGGTCCCTCCACCACCTCGATCCGGTCCACCTCTTCCAGCGTGACCGGAATCTCCTCCCAAATCACATTATCGAAGTAGCCGTTGAGGACGGTGCGGCCGTCAAGCAAGACGAGCGTCCGGTTCGCCAGCGGCTGGTCGAAGCCCCGGATGCTCACCTCGGCGTGACTCGCGCGAGTCGCGAGGACCTCCACCCCCGGGACCGAGCGCAGCGCGTCGTAGAGAGTCCGGACGCCCGACTCCCTGATGTCTTGGCTCGTCATGACGTAGACCGTGGCCGGCGCCAGCCGGACCGGGGAGGGCTGCCGGGACGCGGTGGTCTGCGCCTCCTCGTAGGGATCAGCAGGAACGGCCGGGGAGTCCGCCGCCGAAGCGCGCGCGGCGAACAGAACCAGGCTCAGGAGGGCCGTGCGTTCAGCGCGCATCCGCGTCCCGCGCCTCGCGCAGGACGGTCACGGCCGCCTCCGCCGTCGCCCGCGCGTCGGCGTTGCCCGTCCCATCGAGGAGCGCCTCCGCGATGCGGGCCGCGGGAGTCCAGACGCTCGCGAGCGTCCCCAGCACGCCGGGATCGTTCCGCGCAGCCGCCACGCGCATGAACGTGCGCGCCCCCTCGAGATGCTTCCACACCGTGGGCCAGACGCGGAAGCCCTTCGACCGGAAGATCTCGAGGGAGGGGAACGCTCCCTGCACCCCGCCTTCGTAGTGCCAGTCGCACATGACGACGTCTTTGGGGATCAGGTCGATCGCCTGGGCGGTGCCGTTCTCGCTCCCCTCCCAGAGGCCGTACCCCGTCGCCTTCCCGTCCAGGAAGCGGTCGGCCCACATCAGCATCTCCTGGCCACGCTTCTTGAGATGTGCCGCCAGCGCGTTCACCTCCTCCGCGTACACGGCCGCAGGGTCCGCTCCCCGGCACCGGGGACAATGCGGGCTCGCCAGCACGAAGACCTCGTCCATCCCGACGTGGAACGCGTCGCAGCCGAACGTCGCGATCAGCTCGTCCAGCAATCCGAAGATCAGCGGGTGGACATCCGGGTGGCGCGGGCACCAGGAGCGGCAATAGAACTTGCCCGAGCCGAGCGTATTCTCCGGCGCCGTGCCGTTCGGCGGCTCTTCCAGGTCGGGACGGGCGCTCAGCAGCGCTCCGGGCGGCTCGAGCCAGGACTGATGACCGAGGCAGTTGACCTGCGGGATGAGCCGGATGCCCTCCCCCCGGCAGGCCGCCGCCAAGGACGCGACGCTCTCCCGGTCCCACGCGTCCTTCCCCGCGAGCTCGGGGTGAGACGCAAACCGGAAGTTGAAGTCGATCTCGTACACGAGCACGTTCGCCCCGGCGGGAACGAGGATCTCGCGGATCAGCCGCAGAATCGCGGGAAGCGACGAGGCCCCGGAATCGAGGACGTGCAGCCCCCGCCACGGTCCGCCGGCACTCGGCGTCTTCATTTTAGTCACGTCCCGTAGTATACACACGTCCGCGCGCCGCCGGCCCCGTTCGTCTGCGCGATCGCTCCCGCGATCGGGCCGGCGGCGATGAAAACACCATGCAGGCCGGTCGGCCTCACAGCAGGCGGAGCCCCAGCTCGCGGCCGAGCGCTTGCTTGTTCAACCGGACCGTCGCGACGCAGCCGTCGTCGTTGGTCCATTCCATCTTCCTGACCTCCGCGCCCCGGATCATGTCGTTCACCCGCGCGGTGATCTTCGAGTCGGTCTCCATCGCCTTCTCGATCGTGATCCCGCCCTCGACCTGCACGCCCTTGATCTTGGCCACGAGCTGGTACTGGGCGTCCACGACCGCCGCGTTCCGCGAGGTCGCCTTGCGCTGCGTCGACGACGCCAGCTTCGAATCCGCCGCGCCGATCCCGAGCGCCTCGATCCAGTCTCCCGAGGCCTTGGGCGCCTCGATCGACTGTTTGAGCTCCCCATCCTTGATCGCGACGGAGCCTCCGCCGCATCCGGCCGTCACCGCCAGGACCGCCCCCGTCACGACCCACCCCGCACCACGCTGTCCGATGTTCATGTGTGTTCCTCCTGGGGACAGGGACATTGCAATCCCGGTGCCGAACACCGTGGCAGGCCCGCACGCGGCATTCGGTCGCCCGTGGCGGAATATTCAGCGGATCCGGGGGACGAGTGGCGGATTTTCCCGCGGAGAGGCTCTATAATGGTGGTCACGTCATGCGCACCCGCGACATCCCGCTCACGCTCTGCTCGATCCTCCTGCTCCTCGCCGTCCAGTCGGCCTGCGGGGCGACGCCGGCGCCCGTGGCGGAGTTCACCAAGGTGACGGGCGACGTGCGGGTGCTGCGCGGCCCCAAGAAGGAGCTCATCGACGGAGAGGAGGACGTGGACATCTTCGAGGGCGACGAGGTCGCGACGCTCGCCAACGGCGCGGCCACGATCAGCTTCGTGGACCACCACCTGCTCAAGCTCGGCCCGCGCACGACGCTGGTCATCAAGACCGTCAAGGCCGACCCCGTGAAGCAGAGTTTCCTCGGCCGCGTGCGCCTGGTGACGGGCCGGCTCTTCGCCTCGTTCGGCAAGGCGGCCGGCGGGGGGCGGACGGGATTCGCGGTCGAGACCCGGAGCGCGGTGGCCGCGGTGAAAGGCACGACGTTCGGCGTGGAGGAGGGGGACGCGGGAACCTCGGTCTCCGTGGACGAGGGCGTGGTGGCCACCTCCCCGGTGGACGAGGCGGGCCGCGAAGGCGCCGCGGTGGACGTGCCGGAGGGCCAAGAGACGAGTATCGACGCCAAGACGCGCAAGGTCGGCGGCCTGCGGGGATTCCTGAACGACGACCGGCGGCGGTGGATGAAGGACGAGCTGACGGGGTTGAAGGGCTACGCGGGGCAGTTCCGGGACTTGAAGAAATCCGGCGAGCTTGACCAGGTCCGCGATCTGCGCAAGCTCGCCCGCGAGGGCAATCTCCTGAAAGCGGGGCCCTCCCTGCAGGCCTTGCTGTTGAAGCGCCCCGGCCTGCGCCAGGAACTGCTGGCGCACGCCGACCGGCACCGACAGAATCTCCTGAAGCGCGGGCAAAGGATGAAGCTCCACGGGGACGGTCCCGCGGGGCCTCCGACGCGCGAGGCCAAGCCCGACGAGCCGAAGGCGCCCAAGGAGTCCGCGCTCGACCAGGGACTCGGCCGGCTCAAGAACCTCCGCCGGAAGAAGAACTGACCGGGCGGCGCGCCGGACCCCGAGCTCGGTCGGGGGGCCAGCGCGCCCCAAAACACCCGTGGCCCTCGGTCACCAGGATCAGCCGGTCCGGATCGCGGGGATCGAACCGGATCGTATTCCCGCCGCGCACCGTCAGCCCCGCGTTCGCCTGGATCCAGGTCTTGCCCCCGTCCCGCGTCACCCAGACGCCCGTCGCCGGTCCGGTCCCGGCCCCCTCGCGCGTGAGCACCGCGAGGCGCCGCGGGTCCCGCGCGTCCACCGCGATGTCCGCGATCGCGGGATCGGCCCGGACCGTGACCCAGCTTCGGCCCACGTTCCGGATCAGCCCGCCCGGCGACTTCCCCCAGCGCACCACGTAGAGCATGAAGACGGGACCGGGCGCGAGCACGAGACGGTCCGCCGCCTTCGGCGAATCCGGCATGAGCTGGAGCGAGAGCCCGTCGGTGCACAGGTAGATTCCCTCCGCCCCACCCACGAAGAACCGCGCGGGATTCGCGGCATCCGCGGCGAACGACGTCAGACCCGCGATCCCGCCGATGGGCCCCCATGACGCCCCGCCGTCCGACGTGCGGAAGAGCGTCCCCCCCGCGAGCGCCCAGGCGATCTCCGGCATGTCCGGGAGGCAGTGGACGTCCGCCGCCGTCGTCGGCGTGCCCTGCCGGGGCAGCCCCCGGGCCGGACCTTCCAGGAGCGTCCACGTCTTGCGCCCGTCCACGGACTTGCCGATGCCCTCGAAGCGCCCCGCGCGCATCCCGGCCACGTACGCGGTCCCGCCCGCCTGCACCGCCTGCACGAGCCCCCTCGCCCCGCAGCCGGGGTCGCTCAACGGCCGCCAGTCGAGGGTCCCCGCCGCGGCCATCCGCACCACGAACCACGCGAGCGCGCCGGTCACCAGCGCACCGTAAGACTCGCGTCGTGCGGAGCCGCTGCCTCCCCGCCGAAGCGCGTCGCGTAGTCCAGCCGGAACCATCCCGCGGCCAGCCCCAGGCCCACGGTCCACGCGGTCGCGCCGCCCGGCTGGGCGCGCATCCACCCCGCGCGCAGCGCGGCCCGGCCGCGCCAGGCGTACTCCGCCCCCGCCCGCCACTCCCCTCCCCCTGCATGCCATCCCGCGGCGCCCTCGGCGAGCAGCGTGACGCGGTCCTCCGGGGCGGCGCCGAACCAGCCGGGCGGAGCGCTCAGCGCCGCGCCCGCGGCCACGACCGCCGGCCGCGCCACCTCGGACCGGCGGTAGCGCAGCGCGCCCCCCG
>CAYHEI010000287.1:0-4640 GCA_964355385.1 uncultured bacterium
TTCGTCGCCATGGCCACGTCCTGCGCCTGCGCCACGCCGCGCTCGACCTTCCAGATCAGGTTCTTGGGGGCCAGGATGAGATTGAGCACTTTCGCGAGCTGGACGTCGCGGAGGCTGATCGTGACCTGTTCCTGTCCGGTCGTGACCGAGCGGTTCAGCACCACGTTGTCGAACCCCGCCTCGAACGCGAGCGCCTTGACGAGCGCCGGCAGGTCCTCGTTGTGCACGTTGAGCGTCACGCGGTGCAGCAGGTCGCCCCCGCGCGCCGACACCTCGCCGACCGCTTCTCCCTCCGTCGGTTTCTCGACCTCGATGATCACCTGGTTCTGGTCGCGGCGCACGTGATAGGGGCGCGCGGAGCGCAGGCGGACGATCATTCGGACGAGCGGCCCGGGCTTCGTGAGCGCGCTCGCGCGCACGTCGAGGATCGGACCGTCCTTGAACGCCAGGGACGGCGGTTTCCACTTGAGATCCATGCCCTGCATGGTGAGCTGAAGTTCGCGGCCCTCGTTCACGGTGGCGAGCTTGTACCGGATCGCACCGTCGGCCGTGACGACGAGGCGGACGCGATCCGGCAAGTCCGTCGTCATCGCGTGCAGGATGGTCGCTCGCGCCGAGCCGGCCTCGGCGTCTGCGGCGACATCTTTGGGCGCAGCCTGATCGCCCGCCGCGGCCCCCGCGGACTTCGCCGCGACCTCTTCATCGGGTCCCGCCACGCCCGCCGTGGCCATCGTCAGGATGTACCGGCCGGGCTTGCGGCTTTCCTCGAACGGCACCGCGGACTTCAGCTCGATCACGACTCGCGCCGATGGAGCCGGCTTCAGTTTGAACTGAGATCCGCGCACCACCATGACGTCTCCCAGGCCCGGCGCTCCCAGCGCGATCCGGGGCGCCTTGTAGAGCGTGCGGTCGAAATCGAGGATCAGCTTGCGGTCCTGATCGGCCTTGGTGACGCGCGGGACCAGCGTCCCCCGACCCTCGACCCGGATCTCCGTCTTGCCGTCCACCGGCTCCGCGATGATACGCATGATGAGGGCGACTTTCCCCTTCGGGGCGGGAGCCGTCACGGCCGCGGCGGCATTCGCTGGGGCGGCGTTCGCGGGCGCCGCCTCGGCGGCGGGCGGGACGGCCTCGTCCTGAATCGCGAGCTCCTCCTCGGCCAAAGCGGCGCGCGGACCCCATCCCGCCGCGAGCGCCGTTGCGGCGATCAGCGCCGCCGTCGGCAGCGCGGAGTTCCACCACCGTCCCATGCTCATTTCAGGCCTCCCTCGTTCCGGCGCTTCTCGGCAGCCGTCTTGGCGTCTTGGCGTGCGGTCGCCCGCTGTTCCTCATCTCGGTCCACCTGGTTGAATTCTATCGACTCCGCGCCTTGCCGCAAGGTCACATGATACTCCCCCCGGCGCGCGCCCGCCTCGATGATCCCCTCGATCCCGGGGACCGGCTTGTGGTCGGGACCCTCCAGCACCCCATCCACCAGGATGTAGGGGTAGCGGGGGCCCCACGATTCCTTGAAGATCGCCACCTTCTTCCGTCCCACGAGCACGCTGGACAGCTGCAGGGACGAGATCCGGACCTTCCACCCGGACGAGGCGCCGGGCGCGGCCGCCTTGTAGGGAAGCAGCGGGATGAACGGATTCAGGCCCGCGGGGACCCGAAACTCGATCGGCCGGATCTCGAAGACGTACTTCTTGATCCGGTCGCGTTCCGCGTCCCCCGCGCGAGCGGGGACGGCCGCAGCCAGGGACAGGAGCGCCAGCGCGAGACCCATGTTGTTCATCGCGGTACGCCCAGGGTCGAGTAAATCACGAGTCGGATCGCGCAACGGAAGGTCCCGGTCGGCCACGTCGGGTCGCCCGGCGTGATCTGGATGTCTTCCGCGTATTGGATCGCCTCCTCGCCGCTCAGCCGCGAGAGCAGAGTGCCCACCGCCTTGAAGTCGCCCACGACGCTCACGGTGGACATGAACTTCTGCATGCCCTCGAACTCGGACTTCACGTTCGGCCCGGCCTCGTTCACCATGCTCATCATCTCCATGCCGCCCGTCGTCACGATCCGGTTCACCCGAACGGCCAGGTCCGTGAATCCGGCCGCGAGCGGGAGGCGCCGCGCGACGTACTGCTGTCCGAGCTGCACGCGCTGCAGGCGCTCCGCGTACTCGACCTCGCGCCGCTTCATGTCCTTCGCCTTCTGGAGGTTCTCCTCCTTCTTGCCCAGCTCCTCCCGGAGGGTCACGGCCTGCCGGGCAAGCGGCTTCAGGCCGAAGTTCCAGTAGGCGTACCCGAGGCCCGCGATCAGCACCACTCCCACGACCAGGTACTGTTGCTGCTCCTTGGTGAGCTTGATGTGCTTCAGCTTCTCGAGATCGAGCGCCATGGCCGCCATAGCGCTAGTATTTCACCCGCAGCGTCGCCGTGAAATTGATGGCGCGCTCGTTCCCCACCTGGCCCCCCGTGGCGTCGATCTTCACGACCGTGACGGGCATCGTCCCGCCCTCCGTCAGCGCCCGCTCGAACTCGTCGATCGAGGACAGGGAGAAGGCCGCGCCGATCACGACCGCCTCGACCGTCCCCTGGTCCTTGCCGGCCAGCACCTTCGTGCTCACGGAATTCAGCCACAGATCCTTCGCCCGCTGCTGCGCGCCGTTCAGCATCTCGAGAAACCGGATCCAGAGGGCCTGCCGGGCGGTCAGCTTGTCCACGATGTCGAGCTTCTTGATCAGCTCCGCCTCCTGGGTATCGGTCGCCACGATCTTCTCGATGACGCCCGCGAACGCCTTGGACTCCTCGTCCACCCGCTGGACCCGCTGGCGGAGGGAGGCCACCGCGGCCCATTTCACGTAGAGCAGCGCGACCGGCACCGCGAGCACGGCCAGCGCGACCGTCGCGCCGATCACGATCATCGCGCGGCGCGCGCGCGCCTGCCGGACGCGCGGGGGAAGGAGGTTGATCCGCAGTTGGGCCATGGGCTCAGCCGAACCGGCGCAGCGCGAGGCCGACGCCCACGCCGAACGCGGCCCCGTGCGCCTCGATCAACGCGCTCACCGCGGGCCGCGCGGGGACCTTGATCTGGCGGAAGGGATCGGCGAACTCGACGGGCACGCTCAGCTTGTCCGCGAGGAAACGGTCCAGGTTCTTGAGGCTCGCGCCGCCGCCCGCCAGGAGGATCTTCTCCACGGTCCGCCCCTTGAACTGGGTCTCGTAGTAGTCGTGGCAGAGTTTCACCTGCGTCACGAGCTTGTTGAGGCTCCCACTGAACGCCTCGGCGACGCGCAGCGTCCGGTCGGCGGTGACGAACATCGAGAGCGAGAAGCTGCCGGATTCCTCCACGACGACCTTGCCCTGCTCGCGCTTCAAGTCCTCGGCCTGCTCGGCCTTGAGGGAGAAGTCGCGCTGGATGTCCTTCGTGAGCGTCTCGCCCGCGATCGTCACGGGCCGGGAGAACCGGTACTGGCCGCCGTCGAAGATGATGACCGACGTGATCCGGTTGCCCACGTTCAGGAGGCAGACGACCTTCTGGTAGTCCTCCTCCCAGGCGTAGTTCACCTCGAACATGTTCACCAGGGCGAGATCGTCCACGTCCACCGCGACGCAGTTGAGCTTCGCCTGCGTCGCCGCCTTGTAGAGCGCCTCCGCGACCTCGAGCCGCCCGCCCGCGAGCAGCACGTTCATCTTGGTCGCATCGCTCGCGGCCGTGCCGAGCACCTGGAAGTCGATCACGTATTCCTCCGGCGTGATGGGCAGGTGCTGCTCGATCTCGTAGGGCAGGATCTTCCGCAGCTCCTCCGGGGTCATCTTCGCCATCTCCGCGACCTTGAGGCTCGCGGACTCGCCGGGGATCGACAGGGCCACGTCGCGCATGCGCAGCCCCGACTCCTTCATGAACCGCTTGAGGTTCTCGGCCAGGAGGTCCTCCTTCGACACGTCCTCCTCCGGGAAGGGCAAGTCCTGGTAGGCCAGGCTCAGCAGCGAGTACCCCGTTTTGGCCTTCGCGAGCGCAACGCCCTTGAAGGAGCGCGACCCGAGGTCGAGGCCGGTCAGGTTAGCCATGGGACGCCTCCCCCCCGGCCAGCCGGACCGCCAGCGCCGCGCCCGCGAGCCCGGCGACGGCCTCCATCGCCACGTGGCGCCAGCCGATGCTCGCGTGGCAGGTCCGGCAATGCCCGCGCAACGCCACCCAGCTCACGATCGGCACGTTCTCCCACCACGCCAGACCCCGGCCGCACCCCTCGCAGCGCGAGGCGGGAGCCACGACGGACTCCCCGCGCGGCAGGCGCGACAGCGCCACGTTGAGGAAACTGCCCAGGGAGGCCCCCAGACACATTCCGAAAAGAGCCACCATGGGAATCACCGCTGCAGCGCCGTCCTCGGCGCGGTCAACATGGTGTCTCCACCGCTGCGGGAGCGCGTCCTCGCGCTCATCCGGCCACCGTGGACATCTCGAACATCGGCAGGAACATCCCCAGCACGATCCCCCCGACCGCCCCGCCCAAGAACACCATCATGAGGGGCTCCATGAGCTTCAGCAGCCCTCCGACGGCGGTCTCCACCTCGGAGTCGTAGAAGTCGGCGATGCGGATCAGCATCTCGTCCAGCTTGCCCGACTCCTCGCCCGCGTTCACCATCTGGATGACCATGGCGGGG
>CAYHEI010000288.1:0-4600 GCA_964355385.1 uncultured bacterium
CCTGAGGTTCCGTCAGCATGACCTGCGTTGCATGATAGCAAGCGGGCGGGAGACGCCATCAGGAGGGGATAGCCCGTCATGCGTCCGCCTATCCTGGATCATATCAGCGAGGGCCCTGGGATAGCGTACCCTTGACCCCGTGAGCTGGGGCATGACACAATCGACCTTGCGAGAATTGAGTTTGAAGCGGTCAGACGCAGGGAGAGGGCGTGATGCAGGGCGCGGTCGAGGCGCCGAAGGAGTGCTGAGAATGAACAAGTTCATGACGACCATCGCCGGAGGGCTTCTGGCCCTCTCGCTCTCCTCCGTCGGCATGGCGGAGGTTCGTGCCCTGTCCGTGACGGGGATCGTCCGCATGGCGATGCCCGGCAACGAGGTGGGGTCGGACGTGCGCGCGGGCCAGACGCTGCCCGTCGGCGCCGAAGTGCGCACGACCGCGAACGGCCGAGTCACGCTCGAGTTCGGGCCCGGCAACACCGTCCGGCTCCGGGAGAACGGCCGGCTTGTGATCTCCGAGCCCAAGGCGAAGGAAACGCGCATCCAGTTCCTCGCGGGACGGATGAAGGGCGTCTTCAACCGCCTGACCGGCGGCCAGCAGTTCTCGATCCAGTTCGCGAGCGGCGCGGTCTGCTCGGTGAAGGGGACCACGCTGGTGATCGAGCAGACGCCGGAAGGCTTCGCGGTGCAGACGCTCTTCGGCGTCGTCGAGATGTCGAAGGACGGGAAGATCTCGCTGGTCCCGCAGGGGTGCGGCGCGGCATTGACCTCCGGCGGCAGCATGCAGGTGGCGACCCTCAGCGACAACCAGATCGACGCGGGGTTGGCGAGCTGGGACACGGAGAGCGGCGCCGCCGACACGGCGAAGGATGAGGCGACCACGGAGCGAGAGGCGCTGCGCGCCGTCGTGGCGAGCCTGCGCGTGGATGTGCAGAATTCGCACGAGTCCGTCGCCAAGATCAAAGAGGACGACTTCGCGACCGGCCGGTCGCTGAAGGACATCCACGGCAACCTGGCCCGTGTCGAGCAGCGCCTGATGCGGCCGGAGCCCAATCACATCCAGTTCGTCAACCTGGTCAAGCGCGAAACCTACCGGTACTCCGGGATGTTCCAATACGCCGGGCCCGCGGGTCCGCGCCTGGATTATCTCCAGTTCGACGCGTGGCTCAACATCGACCTGCCGGAAACGCTCACCGAATGGCCGCAGTACTTCATCGACAAGGCCGAGGCCGACGCCGACGTGAATCCCATCAAGATGGTGGTTATGTTGGCGAATGGGGGAAGCGGCGACGCCAATCGGGATGTCTTCATGAACACTGCGGTGTTCCATGAGGAGACCGAGACGATGACCAAGCAGACCGGCGGATATTGGGATGATGGCTGCCAATGCACGAGGAACTCGACCTACAGCTGGACGGAGACGAGGTTGAAGTCGGAAGACACGATTACGCTCAACGGCAAGCCGCTGGCGGATGATCCCCTCTTCCATTCCTCGGATTACGATGTCAAGGGATTCGACGAGAACGGCGGCTCGTTGTGGGCGCGTTCGGTGGTGGCCTTCCGCCCCGCGCAGCTGGACGCCGCGGGTGTTCCGCTCCGGACCGTGAAGCGGCTCAACCAGTGGGGCGGCATCGAGGAGGAAGGCGGGAAGACTATTCCCGACCTGACCCAGGCTCCGATCTACATGAACCTCGAGGGTTACCTGATCAACAACGAAGGAATCAACATGGCCGTGGCGGACTTCACCGGCGGCGGGCAGGATCCCATCACGCTGCTCAAGAGCATCGCGGGCGAGGGGATCATCTGCTTCACCGACCGGCCGGAAAGGGGGACCAACCTGCTGGGCAAGGCGGGCGGCCCCTCGAACATCGACCTGATCGTCACGCCCGACATCTTCCTGTCGATCGTGCAGAAGGTCGCCGAATCGGGCCAGATTCCCACGATGGACTCCTCTTCGTCCGACTCGAGTTCCAACTAGGGAGAACGAGGGATCATGGAGCGAACCCCCGGCAGCATCATGAGCATGACCGTGGCGGCGCGGGTGGCCGCGATGCTCGTTTTGCTGTGCGGGGGGGCGCGAGCGGCCGAGAGCGGGTCGTCAGGTTCGAGCTCGAGCAGCGGGGGGGATCCGATTCCGCCCTGGCTCGGCAAGATCGTCATTCCGGTCGCGACGCGGTTTCTGGGTGATCCCGCGACGTTCCTGTTCGACCTGTTGCACGAGAACGTGGGGAACGTGACGCCGATCCACATGGGGCGGGTTGCGGAAGTCAGCACGAACCTCTTTCCCGCGTTGTTGCCGCTCGGCGAGCTGAACATCGCGGGGAAGGCCCGGGTGCTGCGCGAGCACGGCCGGATGCCGCAATTCGACGTGCGGGGAGCGTACTGGAACTCCCTGCCTGTCCTGATCGCGGGGAGCGCGCTGACGGCGAAGCCCTCGCTGTACGGCTACAACGCGGGGATCACGGTGAGCGAGACCATCGATCCGCGCCTGCGGGTGTTCGCGGGGTACGAATACTCGGCGATGCGGTTCAAACTCGAAGGCATCCACGACATGATCGAGGGCGACAGCGGAAGCTCCTCGACGGATCTCTCCGACAGCTTCAGTCTGGCGAACACGGTGCCCGACGCGTTCAACGTCGGCAAGACGGAGCACTACATCATCATCGGGTCCGAATTGCTCCGCACCCCGACGAAGCGGCTGGCCGCGCACATCGGCTATGGCGTGACCTCGAACCGGTTCGTGCTGCGGTTGATGTGGGAGTCGAAGTGGATCAATTCCGGACTGGCGTTCTATCCGGACGGAACGCTGATCTTCTCCCCGTTGATGAACTTCCAGGTGAGGTTCTAGGTGCGCCGCATCGGCCTGCTCCTCTCGCTGATCGCCGCGGTACTGGCCAGCGGCGGCTCGCTTCGCGCCGAAGACGCGACGTCGACGACCGCGGTCGCCGCTTCGGATTCTTCCGCGTCCGTGACGACGGCTTCGACGGCACCCGAGCCGGTGGCTCCGGCCCAGACCACCTCCGTCGCGTCGGATGACGACGAGGGCATCACGGTGACCCCGTTCTACTCCTTCGACTGGCTCGAGGGCGCGGCCATCCAGTCGGTCGGCAGCTGGTTCTTCGGCTCGAACTACGGCACGAGCCTGGGCGCGAAGGCCGCGCTGACCCCGGAGCACGCGCTGTTCGGCGTCTACGATCTCTCGTACAGCGGGCCCGGCCTGCGGTACCAAGAGGGCCGGGAGTTCGGCGATCGGACGATCGATCACAACGCCCTGCTCGAGTACCAGTACAGCGGGTTCGCGGGGAACACGATCAAGACGCGCGTCCTCTTCATCAAGGAGCTGCGCCGCAGCGGGCCGAGCGAGGTGTTCGGCTCGGGCCTCTACGACTTCTGGGCGCTGGGCGGCGGGGTCCTGGATGACATCGCGGTCCGGCCGGGCCTGGGTCTCGGTGTCGGCGTGACCTACCAATACTTCCGCTTCCCGAACTACTCCGACCTGCTCGCGGAGTTCACGTCCGCCGGCTCGGCGGCCGCGCTCGGCGGCATGTACGACTACCACAACATCCGCACGCAGGTCGATGCCAAGTTCAAGAACCGGGGCCGCTCTTGGGTCGCGGTCACCGTGCAGCAATATGTGCACGCCCGGGTGAAGCGAATCGTCGCGCCGTTCGGGGACAGCAAGGAGAAGCAGCGTGATCTGGTCGGCGAGCTGGGCGGCTCGTGGCTGTTCACGACCGCCTCGGGCCCCCACGGTCGCGGTTCGGTCACGCCCGCGGTGCGCCTGACCCTCAAGGAGTCCAACCAGAACTACGTGCAGCCCAGCGCCTCGTTGAGCGCCACGGCCCCCGGCGAGTCGGTGGCCGACTACTACAGCAATATTGGCGCCGACCTGAACGTTCCATTGCGCTGGACCTTCAACGGCGGCGTCGGCCTCGGGCTCGGTCTGCGCTGGGTGCCGACGTTCTATCTCGGGCGCCCTCCGCGCACCGTTGCCGGATCCTACCTGCGTAGCAAGAGTCAATTCAATTCCGGGGTCATGGTCACGCCGGCATTGACCGTCCCGCTCTCGAAATTGTCGACCTGGTCTCTGGCCTGGACGTACCAGATGCAGAGCTCGAACAACAAGTTCGAGCGTTTCCTGCCCTACAACTACTCCGGCAACTTCGTCTACACCACCTTCAATATCACGTACTAGACACCCCCCTCCGGCGGAACTGCGACGCACGCGGCCCTCGGGCTATAATCGGGTTTCCGGGGCAGTAGCTCAGTTGGGAGAGCGCATCGTTCGCAACGATGAGGTCAGCGGTTCGATCCCGCTCTGCTCCAGACCTTATGCTTAACGATGCGGTCCTGCTCCTGAATGCGACGTACGAGCCGCTGAACGTGATCAGCGTGAAGCGGGCGTTGCGGCTGCTGCTGACCCGCAAGGCCGATTCGGTCGAGGCCGACGGGCACGTGATCCGGTCGGTGACGCGGGCGTACCCGCTGCCCATCGTCGTTCGCCTGGCCTACTACGTCCGCCGGCCGAACCAGCGCGTGAAGTTCACGAAGCGCACCGTGCTGGCGCGCGACCAGCACCGGGGCCAGTACTGCGGCATCTCGC
>CAYHEI010000289.1:0-4593 GCA_964355385.1 uncultured bacterium
CAGCACGAGCGTCGCCTCCTCCCGGGTGGTGTTCGTGACGACCGCGGTCCGAAAGCGCGCGTGCGCCCGCGCGAGGGTCTCGCGCGCGCCCGGCATCAGGACGAGACCGCGCGCCACGCTCGCCCGGAAGCGCCGCATCACTTACCCGCGCACGGCCTCGGGGTCCGCGCGCAGCCCGCGCCGCATCGCCTCGTCCTGCGTGCGCGCGCCGCGGATGATCCACACCCGCGCGTATTCCTCGATCGGGATCTCGACACCGTGTTCGGCGAACACGGAGCGATGCGCCTCGTAGAAGTGCGGCTCGGTGTCCACGAGCAGTCCGTCCATGTCGAAGAGGATCGCTTGGAGTTCCGCGGGCATCCGTCCATGCTATCGTACCCGTATGCCGTTCATCATCCCGGCGCTGCTCATCCTGCAGCTGCCGGCCGAATGGCGCACGCCGCTCTTCACCGTCCGCTCGGTGGCCGTCACCAATCTCGGGCTGACGGTCGCGCTGGTCCTGCTCGCGGGCGCCTGGAACGCGGTGCGCCGGCCCCGGCCCTACGACGTCCTGGACTGGGCGGCGCTCGCCTGGGGCGCGGCGGTCTTCGTGGCGGGGCTCGCCGCTCCCGCGGACTTCCCCGCCGCCGCGCGCGGCGCGGCGCGGCTCATCGCGGGCCCGTTGCTCTTCCTCCTGCTCCGCCCCTCTCTCGCGGCTCCCGGCCGGACGCGCGCCGCGGTCCTGCTCGCCGGAGTCGGCGCGGTGGCCGTGCTGCTGGCCATGCGCCGCGCAGGCTGGTCAGCCGAGGTCGCCAACGTCCACCCGTTCAACGGCTCGGGGATCGCGTTCTGGACGGCGCTGGCGGTGTGCTGCCCGCCCGATCCGCGCAGGTCTCCCGCGTGAAACGGATCGGCGGCGCGCTGTGGCTCGTCCTCGCCGTCGCCCCCGGTCGCGCGGCCGCCGCGCCCGGTCTGCACGCGCAGCCCGCGAGCGCGTTCGGCCCCGGCCAAATGGGCATCAACCTCCAGGCCGTGCTGGAGCAACACCGCTATCCCTCGTTCGACCTCGGCCTCGCCCAGGGGTTGGGGGGAGGCCTGGAACTCCAGCTCCAGGGCCTTTTCCGCCACATGCGCTACACCGATTCGATCCTCGGGAACCTGCACCAGTATGACTTCGACGAGCACCAGCTCGCGCTGAAGTGGTCCCTCCTGGGCGGACCGTCTTCCCGCGCCGGCGTGGCGCCCATGATCGGCTGGTCCCGTTTCACCGAAACCGTCCGCGAGGGCGCTTCCGCCCGCTCCAGCCTGCGCCGCACCTACCGCTGGGGCAGCCTGATCTCCTCCGCCGCCGGCCCCGGCGGCAGCCGCCTGATCGTCACGGCGCGCACGTTGCAGGAAGTGGAGTCCGACGGCCTCGTCGTCGCGATGGTGGCCGGCGTCGAGCTGCCCGCGATCGGGCGGCTCACGGCGCTCGGCGACCTCGGCTCGTTCGTCAGGCGCCCCGCGGCGCGCGTTCCGCCGTGGCCCTCCCGCCGGCCGTGGGCCGCGGGAGTCCGGGTGGCGATGGACCACGGCGCGTTTCTCCTCTACTGGTCCAACACGCGGGGCACCACCGTCCCGGATTCCCTCTCCGCCGAACCGCTCACGTTCGTGAATCTGCGCTGGGCGCTGGAGTATTGAACGGATCCTTGACCGCTCGCGTCCTGCTCCCCGCCTGCCTGCTGTGGGCCGGGTGGACGTTCGCGGTCCAGGAATGGCACGGAAGCGGGGACCTGATCCGGGGACTCGCCGACTGGGCGGAGGCCCTCCGGCATTCCAGCGCGGCGGCACTCCCCGCCGAGTGGAGCGCCCGCGCGGCTCCGCTGTTCGGATTCTTCCTCTTCCAGGTGAGCTGTCTCGCCGCGGGCCGTGCGATCATGGCGCTCGCCCGGATGCGGGCCGACTCCGTGTGGGAAGCTCCGCTCTTTCTGCCGCTCGGGTGGGCGGCCGCGGGGACGGCCGCCTGGGGCCTCTCGCTGTGCGGCCTCGCGTTCCTTCCGGTCCTGGCGGCGGCGGCGCTCGCGCCTCTCGGCCTCCGCGCGGGAGCGCGCCTCCGGCTCCCCGCGCTCCCGCGCCGCATCCCCGGCCTGGAGGCCGTGGTCTGGCTCCTCGCGCTCCTCCTCACGGCGATCGCGGGCCTCGCGCCCGAGAGTCAGGTGGATCCCCTCCACTATCACTACGGTTCGCCGTTGCGAACCCTGCGGCTCCATCGGTACGCTCCCTGGCCGGACAATCTCTCCGACAACTTTCCCTGCCTGTGGGAGTCCCTGCTCCTCCCGCTGCTCGCCTGGGGCGGGGAGACGGCCACCCGCCTCTTCAATCCGCTCATCCTGGCGATCCTGTCCGTCGGCGTCTTCCGCCTGGCCCGCGAGTCGCTGCCGCGGCGCTGGGCCGTGACGGCCGCGGCCTGGCTGGCCGCGAGCCCGTTCCTCGCGTTCCATGCTCTCAGCGCCAAGAACGACCTGCTGGTCGCGGCGATGGGATTCGGCGGGCTGCTCTGGTTGCTCCCCGGCGGCCGGCAGCGCGGATCGGGCCGGCGCGCCGCGCTCGCGGGCGCGCTCTCCGGGGCGGCCTTCGCGACGAAACTCACCGGAGGGTACCTGCTCCCCGCCGCGGCCGTGACGCTCGCCATGCAGGGTCGCGCGGGCCGACGGCGGGCGCGACCGTTCGCGGCGGGCTGCCTGGTGCTGGTCTTGCCCACCTGCGTGTCCGCTTGGCTCCGGACCGGCGACCCGGTCTTCCCGGCCGGCTATCCGCTCTTCCGCAGCGCGCAGGTGAGCGACGTGTCGGTGCTGCGGGGGCGGGAGAATCTCTACAGCGTCACCCGTCAGGATTCCGCGGACATCAGCAAGTGGCGGAACTTCGAGGGCCTCTGGCCGCCCGACGGCGGCCATTACACCTTCATGCGCTGGGCCGTCTGGCTTCCGGTCGCCCTGCTGTCCCCCGGCCCCTGGCCGCCCGCGGCACGGGCCGCGTGGGCGGCGCTCGCCGTACTGGCCGGTTGCTGGTTCCTGGGTCCGCCCGCGGTCCGCTACGGTTCGCCGCTGTTTCCGCTGGGTGTGTTTCTAGCAGTGACGGGGCTGGCCCACGCCACGGTGCGGCGGCGCGGCCGGCTGTGGCCCGGGCTCGCGCGGTCCGCCCTCCTTCTCCAGTTCGTCCACCTCGCCACCTCCTACGGCGCCGCGCTTCCTGCGGGGCTGGGCCTCGAGCGATCCGGCGACTTCCTGGCCCGCACGCTCGGCTCCTACCAGCAGTTCGCCTCCGTCGTGAACCGGCTCGCTCCTCCGCCCGCCCGGCTCGTCTCGGTCGGCGAGATCCGCCAGGCCCGGTTCCTCGCGCGCATGGATCTCGCGATGGTCTCCGCCGTGACGTGCCCGCTCTTTCCTCTCGTGCACGATTCCCGGACGCCGGGCGAGATCTGGAAACGGATCCGTCAGCGCGGCTGGACGCACGTCCTCTACAACCGGTACACCGCGATGTTTTGGCGGCGCAGCTTCGCGGACGACCGGTGGACCGAGCACGATCTGGCGAGATGGGCGGCCTGCTGGGAGCGACACGCCGAGCCCCTCGCGGAATCGCACCGGGCGGACCCGGAGCAGGGCTACTTCTACCTGATCCGACTGGCGCCTCGGACGACACGCCCCGTCCACGCCGTGCTCCCGGGGATCGAGAGCTGGGCGTTCCGGCTTGATGAAGCGTTCCGGTACGGGGACGAACGGGAGCCGCGGCGGGTCATGGACGCGATCCGGCGCGCGGCGGGCGGATTCGCGATCACCGACGCCATCGAGGCCGTGGCGTTCCACGGCCGGATCGACCCCGCCCGACACGAGGCGCTCCTCCGGCGCGCGGTCGCGCGCGGTTGGCGCGGCGTGACCGCCTTCGCCGATCTCGCCGGCCACGCCGCCGCGGACGGTCGCCGGGAGGAGGCGGCGCGCTGGATCGCCGCGGTCCGCGCCATCGAGCCCGGCTTGTCCGACGCCGCGCTGCTGGCCATGATGCGGCGCGCGCGCGCGACACACGGCCGGCGCCTATAATAGGTCCGGCCCATGGCCCTCCAAGCCGACATCGTCAAGACGCTCCTGGAACGCAAGCTCGTGACCGAGGAACCGGGGCTTAGCGCGAAGCGCGCGCAGGAACACCGCTCGGCCCTGCTGGACGAGATCCTCGTCGATCTGGGCTACCTGCCCGAGGAGACCTCCCTGACGGTACGCGCGGAGCACCTGAACGTGGCCTTCATCCACGCGGACCAGGTCTTTCCGGACCCCCTGCTGGTGACGATCCTGCCGGAGGACTTCGCGCACCAGCGCGCCGTGCTCCCGCTGGCCCTGGAGGACGGAAAGGTCAGTGTGGCGATGGCGGCGCCGGAGGACTTCCTGTTGCAGGAAGAGCTGCAGCGGCTCTTCAAGTCCCCCATCCGTCCGGTGCTCGCGGGGCGCGGGGCGATCCGCAAAACGCTCGCGGAGTACCACGAGTTCTGGCGCGAACAGATGATTCAGCGTCTCCTCGAGGGCGTCACCGACCAGGGGCTCCAGCTCACCCGCAAGAGATCGGAAGAGCACACGTCTGAACTCCAGT
>CAYHEI010000290.1:0-4582 GCA_964355385.1 uncultured bacterium
GACGGGCACGTCCTTGCCGCCGAACCCCCAGGCCCGGCCGGCGCGGGAGTGCAGCGCCAGGCTCGGCGGCTTGATATACGGAAGGAGCCGGAACGGCGAAGGCCGGAAGTAGCTCACGTCGTAGATCGCCTTGTAGAACGAGGTGTCGCCGCCGAGGAACCTGATCTCCGGCGTCGGCCCGCCCGCCACCTGCCCCACCCAGCGATGCGACCAGCCGCGATACGGGTCGAAGATGTTGTCCCGGGAGTCGTACGTGAGCGACAGGCTGGGGCTGCTGGTCGTCTGGGGCGCCGTGATCGTGCCCACCGGAAGCGGGGTCGAGCCGTACTGACTGACCTGGCTGACCTCGTACTTGTACCCGAGGGTGGTCCGCCAGTAGTCCCAGAAGCGGTAGCCGAATTCGAGCGAGCCCCCGGTGCTCTGTTCGGAGTAGGAACGGATGAGGTCCCGGTTGGTGTGCCAGTAGCCGACGCCCAGCGAAACCGGGAAGTCCCAGAACCAGGGGTCGAAATAGTCCACCTGGATGTTGCGCCGCTGCTGGCCGATCTCCCACTCCGCGCTCACCCGGATGCCCAGCCCGAAGAGGTTGGCCTTCGTGAGCTGCAGGAAGCCGACGAGCCCGTACTGGGAGCTGTAGCCGCCGCCGAGGCTGATCGTGCCGGTCTGGCGCTCCTTGACGTCGAAGACGAGGTGTTCCTTGCCGGATTCCATGCTTGGCTCCGTGTACACCTTCACGTCCTCGAAGAATCCGAGGTTGTAGATGCGCTCCTGGCTGCGCCGGATCCGCTCCGTATCGAAGATGTCCCCGGGCTTCATCAGCACCTCGCGCAGCACGACCTTGTCCTTCGTCTCGTCGTTCCCCCGGACCAGGACCCGGGCGATGGTGGCGATGGAACCTTCCCGGATGCGGAGCGTGACGCGCGCGCGCCCCAGGACGTCGTCGAACGAAACCTCCGGATCGATGGAGGCGTAGATGTACCCCCGGGTGGTGTAGATGTCCCGGATCCGGCCGACGCCCTCATCCAGCCTCCGCTGGGAGAGCTTGTCCCCCGCGGCCAGGTCCAGCCGCTCGCGCATCTCCTTCTCCGACGCGAGACCGCCGCCCGCGAACGAGACCTCGCTGACGTGGTAGAGGGTCCCTTCCGCGACCGCGAACAGCAGATCGACGTGATCCTTCTCCTTCTTCGGACTCGGCGTCACGCCGGCCTGCTGCACGCGGGCCTTCTGATACCCCTCGTTCTTGTAGAACTCCACGAGCCGGTCGCGATCGCGGTCGAGCTCGTCCTTCAGGAAGAGGCCGGACTGGAAGAAGAACGCCGCCTCCTTGTTCTTGAGGGACTTCTTCAAGGCGCTCGCGGGAAAGAGCGTGTTGCCCCGAAACGCAATCTGCCGGATGTGCATCTTCACCCCTTCCGTCACGCTCACGACCACGTCCACCCGGCCGGGTTCCTTGTCCGCGGGAATCGCCTCGGAGCTGACCGCGACATCGGGGTATCCCTTCTCCCGGTACGCCGCCAGGAGCTTCTCCTCCCCCTGGCGGACGCGGACCGGATCGAAGACCTCCCCTTCCTTGACCGGAACGGCGTCCCGCAATTCCTTGTCGCCGAGCTCCTTGGTCCCCTTGAAGCGCAGCTCCCGGACCGTCGGACGCTCCTTGACGATGAAGGTTACACGGGCACCCCCGTCGGCCGGCACGACGTCCACCGCGACGTCCTCGAAGCGGCCCATCGCCCAGACGCTCTTGAGATCTTCGCGCAGGGTGTCGCGCGTCAACACCGCCCCGATCCGGGTCTTGATCCGCGCCGACACGTCCGCCGGCTTCACGGCCGCGGTCCCCTCGATCAGGATGGCTTGCACCTTCTGCTCGATGAAGACGGTGGAGGAATCCCCCGCCGGCGTCGCCGAGGCCGCCGCGGCGGCCGCGCCGTGCGCGGTATACGCCGCCAGCAGCACGGCGGCCTGAAGCATCCGGATCGGGTTCAGGGGCGGATTACCTGGAAGCGAACTGCTTGGTGATGAGCTCCACCAGGGAAGCGATCTGCTTGTCGCTGAGCGGACCGCCGTACGCCCGGCTGAACCCGGGCATGTGCGGATGCCCCGTCCCCGCGGCAATCACCTGGCGGATGCCGTCGGGAGAGCGCACCGACATCCCGTTGAGCCGGAGCGACGGCGCCACCTTCTCCTTTTCGATCGAGACACCCTCGCCCGCCGCGCCGTGGCACTTCGCGCACGCGGAGGCATAGAGTTTCGCGCCGGATTCGTCGGCCTGGGCGGGCCCGTGGCACCTCAGGCAGGCGGGCGTGAACGCCAAGGCCGCCTCCTTGGGATGCGCCCGCACGACCGGCACGTCGGGCTTCCGCTCGTCGCCCGGCGCAACCACGTCCGCGGAGACCTTCAACTGCAGCGTCGGCGTCCGCTCGTCGTTCGAATAGATCGTGACGGTACGCGTCACCGACGCGTGCTGGTTGTGGGGATTGAAGGACACGCGGAGTTTGCCCGTCTTGCCCGGCTCCACGACGGACGATTCCATCATCGCGGCGGTGCAGCCGCACGAGGTCTGCACACGGGACACCACGAGCGGCTTCGTCCCGGCGTTTCGAACCTTGAACACGTGCTCCACGGCGCGATCGGCGGGGACCTTGCCGAACGAGTAATCCGGGCCTTCCACCTCGATGCGCGGCCCGGCCCCGGCCGCGAACGCGGAGGCCGCGAGGACCAAGCCGAAGATCGGGAGAGCCCGCGGATTCATGATGCCGCGTATTGTAGCATCACCGTCCTCCCTTGACGATCCGAACGAGCCGGGCCCCGCCCGCCCCGTCGTCCTCCTGCACCGTGAAGGCGAGATCCTCGTAGGTCAGACGCGCCCCCGCCTGGAGCGGGCCCGAACGCACGGTGCGCAGGAAGTCGCTCAGCGCGCCCCCCGCCCAGAGCGGAGGCGTGACGCCGAGCGCCGAGAGACACGCCCGCACGGGGGCTCCACCCGCCGTCAGGAAGCTCCCGTCCTGTTCCAGCCGGAGCAACCGCTCGGCGGTGTCGTGCTCGTCGCGGATTTCACCCACGATCTCCTCGAGCAAATCCTCCATGGTCACGAGGCCGATCACCTCCCCGAACTCATCCTGGACGAGCGCCAGATGCATCTCGCCGCGCTGAAACTGCCGCAAGAGATCGGTGAGCCGCGTGTCCGCGCGCACGAACGTCGGCCGGCGCAGCAGGTCCTGCACGACCACGAGGCCCTGCTCGGCTTCCGCGAAGAGCCCGAGCAGATCTTTCGCGTGCAGGATGCCGAGCACGTCGCCGGTCGCGGGATCGAGCACCGGAAGCCGGGAGTACCCCGACTCGAGGGCGACCTGCACGATCCGGTCCGTCGGGTCGCCCAGGCGAACGCTCACCATGTCGGCGCGGGGGATCATGATCTGCCTCGCCGTCATGTCCCCGATCGCCAGCACCCCGTGGACCATCTCGCGCTCCTGGCGCTCCAGCACCCCGGCGCGCTCGGACGCCTCCACCATCATCGTCAACTCGGTCACGGAGTGCACCTGGCCCGCGAGGCCCCGGGCGGCCCCGAGGCCCGCCAGACGAAGCACGGCGTTGCCCGTCCGGCTCAAGGCCCAGATGAAGGGCCGGAAGATCCGCTCGAACACCTGCAACGGCGGGACGAGCCAGAGGGCCGTCCGGTCCGGCAGGCGGAGCGCTACACCGCGCGGCACCAGCTCCCCGAGCACGATGTGCAGGAAGGCAATCGCCAAGAATGCGCACCCCAGCGCGATGCCGTGGGCCATGACGGGAGAGAGGCCGGGACCCACGAACGACGCCGCGGGCCGCAACAAGGCCGCGAGCGCCGGCTCCCCCAACCAGCCGAGCCCGATGGAGGACAGGGTGATCCCGAACTGCGTGGCGGCGAGGTACCGGTCCAGCGACGAGACGGCACGATCGAGCGCCCGTGCGCCGGTCACCCCTTGCTCCACGAGCTCCCGCACCCGCGTCCGGCGGACCGACACCAGCGCGAACTCGATGGCGACGAAGAGGGCGTTCAACAAGATGAACAGCGGGATCGAAAGGACGCCCGACAACAGCGCGCCGACGGAGATCATCGCGGGTTCCTCGCGCAGGCCTGCTGGATGGAGAACATCAGGCCCGCCGCTTCCGTATCCCCGTGATGGAACCCGAGCGCGTGCAGCGTCCCGTGCACGGCCAGCACCTCGAGCCACCGCCGCCAGGGACGGCGGAGGGCCACGGCCCGCCGGCGGACCGCGGGGAGGCACAGGACGACGTCCCCGATCGCCCCGTCGGCATCGGGGGCCGGGAACGTCAACACATCCGTCGGGCCGCGCCTTCCCCGGTGCCGGGCGTTGAGTGCCGCCATCGTCGCCGGATCCACCGCGTGGACGTCGAGCGCCAGGCGGGGGCACGCGAGCCGGACGAGCGTCCGCTCCACGGCGCGCCGCACGGCGACGTCAAGGCCGGACGGAAACCCGGCGCAGCGAACCCTTCGGCGGCGCTCAGGGCGCCGCGCGGGGCGGCCACGCGCCCTTCGGCGGCGCTCAGGGCGCCGCGCGGGGCGGCCACGCGCCCTTCGGCGGCG
>CAYHEI010000291.1:0-4571 GCA_964355385.1 uncultured bacterium
GGACGGCCAAGACGGGGCGGGACCGGCGCTTCCAGGCGATTCTCCCGATCAAGGGGAAGATCCTGAACGTCGAGAAGGCCCGTGCCGACAAGATGCTCTCCAACGAGGAGATCCGGTCCATCATCACGGCGATCGGCGTGGGCGTGGGCAACGAGGGGATGGATGTCGCGAAGGTCCGCTACAGGAAGATCATCATCATGGCCGACGCGGATGTGGACGGCCACCACATCCGGACCCTGCTGCTCACCTTCTTCTACCGGCAGATGAAGAAGCTGATCGAGGCGGGCTACGTCTACATCGCGCAACCGCCGCTGTACCGGGTGCGGCGCGGGAAGGCCGAGCGCTACATCCAGAGCGAGCAGGAGATGGACGCCTTCCTGGTGGAGGCGGCCTGCGAGCACGGCGAGCTCGTCGCGGGCGGGGAGGCCAAGAAGGCCTCGTTCGCGGGCGAGCGGCTGACCCAGCTCCTGGGAGGCCTGTTCGAGGCCGACCGGATCGTCTCGGATTTCCAGAAGAAGGGGCTGCCCGTGGCCGACGTGCTGGAGTACGCCGACATGAAGATCCCGCCGCGGTACGTCGTCGAGACCGCGAAAGGGAAGAAGCTCATCTTCTCCGACGCGGAGTACGAGAAGTACCTGCCCGTGACCGCGAAGGAGGAGGAGGCGGCGCCGGAGACCAACGGCGCGGCGAAGGGGCGCAAGGCGGCGAAGGCGGAGCAGAGCGCGAACGGGGCGGCGAAGCGCAACGGCGAGGCCAACACCCGCCGGTTGCACGACATCGTCATGGCGATGACGGATCTCGCGAACGTGCCCCGGCTCGCGGACCACTTGAAGACGCTCGAGAAGCTCGGCATCTCGCGCAAGGAGCTGCTCCGCGCGGCCGAGGCGCCGGCCAAGAAGCCCGCGCGGTACGTCTTCAAGGAGGGTGGCCGCGCGTACGAGGCCTCCTCCCTGCGCGACGTGATCGGCGTCATCCGGCAGGCGGGCCAGCAGGGCAGCGCCGTGCAGCGGTTCAAGGGGCTCGCCGAAATGAACGCCTCCGAACTGTGGGACACGGCGATGAATCCCGCGGCGCGCGTCTTGCTGCAAGTGACGACCGAGGATTCCAAGCGGCTGCTCGCCGACCATATCTTTTCCATCCTGATGGGCGACCAGGTCGAGCCGCGCCGCGAGTTCATCCAGGCGTACGCCGCGGCCGTGCGCAACCTGGACGTCTGAAATGGCCAGAAGGCTGAGCCGCCGCTCGTTCGGCAAGGGCAAGCCCCCCGCGGAGGGCGGCCGGCAGCTCGAGTTGCTGAAAGCCTCGCCCCCCGGGGCGGGGAACGCGGGCCAGCTCGCCAAGTCGGTCGAGCCCGTGGCGATCGAGAACGAGATGAAGTCCTCGTACATCGACTACGCGATGAGCGTGATCGTGGGGCGCGCACTCCCGGACGTGCGCGACGGAATGAAGCCCGTGCAGCGGCGCATTCTCTACGGGATGTACGACATGGGCCTCACGCACGAGAAGCCGTACCGCAAGTGCGCGAAGATCGTCGGCGAGGTGATGGGGAACTACCACCCGCACGGCGACGTCCCGATCTACGAGGCGCTCGTCCGGCTGGCCCAGGATTTTTCTTCCCGGTACCCCCCCGCGGACGGCCAGGGGAACTTCGGCTCGATCGACGGCGACCCGCCGGGCGCGGCGCGGTACACCGAGGCCCGGCTGGCGTCGATCTCGGCGGCCGTGCTGGCCGACATCGACGAGGACACCGTGGACTTCATCCCGAACTACGACAACTCGCGCCAGGAGCCGACCGTGCTCCCGACCCGCGTGCCGCTCATCCTCGCGAACGGCTCCGCCGGCATCGCGGTGGGCATGGCGACGAACATCCCGCCGCACAATGTCGGGGAGCTCGTGGACGGACTCGTGCTGCTCCTGGACAACAAGGACGCGACGATCCCCGAGCTGATGAAGGTGATCCCCGGGCCGGACTTCCCGACCGGGGGGTTCATCCTCGGGCGCTCGGGCATCAAAGACGCGTACACGACGGGCCGCGGTAGCGTGATGATGCAGGCCAAGTGCGCCATCGAGGAGCTCAAGGGCGACCGCCAGCGCATCCTCGTCACGGAGCTGCCCTACCAGGTCAACAAGGCCCAGCTCATCGAGCACATCGCCGAGCTCGTGAAGGGCAAGTCGCTCGACGGCATTTCGGACCTCCGCGACGAATCCGACCGCGATGGGATGCGCATCGTGATCGAGATTGCACGCGGCGAGGTGCCCCAGGTGATCCTCAACCGCCTGTACAAGCACACGGCGCTCCGCACGTCGTTCGGCATCATCATGCTGGTCCTGGTGGACGGGGCGCCCCGCGTCCTCGACTTGAAGACGATGCTCGCGCACTTCATCGATCACCGGCGCAATGTCGTCCTCCGGCGGACCCGCTTCCGGCTGGCGAAAGCCGAGAAGCGCGCGCACATCGTCGAGGGGCTGAAAAAGGCCATCAGCGCGCTGGACCGGGTGATCAGTCTGATCAGGGGCTCCAAGAACGCGGAGGAAGCCAGAACAGGGCTGATGAAGCTGCTCAAGATCGACACGGAGCAGGCCCAGGCGATCCTGGACATGCGGCTCGCGCAGATCTCCCAGCTCGAGCGCCACAAGCTCGACGAGGAATACGAGGGGCTGCTCAAGACGATCGCCCTGCTCAAGGGCATCCTCGACTCGGAACGGAGGGTCCGCGAGGTCATCAAGGCCGAGCTGCTGGAGATCAAGCAGAAGTTCGGTGACAAGCGCCGCACGCAGCTCGTGGACGCGGCGCCCGTCGAGATGAAGATGGAGGACCTCGTCCCCGACGAGGAGGTCGTCATCACGCTCTCGCACGCGGGGTACGTCAAGCGCCAGCCCCTGGAGTCGTACCGCGCGCAGCGGCGGGGCGGCAAGGGCGTGACCGGCGCGGACACGAAGGAGGAGGACTTCCTCGAGGAGCTGTTCGTGGCGTCCACGCACGCCGACCTGCTCTTCTTCACGAATTTCGGCCGGGTGTTCTGGCTGAAGGGGTATCAGGTCCCCGAAGCCGGCCGGTACGCGCGGGGGAAGGCGCTCGCGAACGTCCTGAAGTTCCAGGAGGGCGAGGGCGTGCGGGCGTCCATCGCGGTCAAGAAGTTCAAGGCGGACTCCTGGCTCCTGATGGCGACGCGCGCGGGCAACGTCAAGCGGATCGCGATCACGGAGTTCGGCAACCCGCTCTCGCGGGGCGTGAGGGCCATCAACATTCGCAAGGGCGACGAGCTGATCGGCGTCTCGCAGTCGGACGGCAGCCGAGAGGTGGTGCTGGCGACCGCCCAGGGCAAGGCGATCCGCTTCCGCGAGAAGCAGCTGCGACCGCAAGGACGCGCGGCGGGAGGCGTGCGCGGCATCCGTCTCGCGAAGGGCGACCGGGTCGTGGGCGAGACGGTGACCGGGGCCAAGGGGACGCTCCTGACGGTCACGGAGTACGGGTACGGGAAACGCACGCCGCTCCCGCAGTACCGGGTCACGGGCCGGGGCGGCAAGGGCATCGTCAACCTCAAGGTGACCGACCGGACGGGGCCGGTGGTCGGGCTCTTGCGCGTCGAGGACGAGGACGAGGTGATGCTGACCACCGCGAAGGGCATCTTCCTGCGTTCGAAGGTCAAGGACGTCCGGGTGATCGGCCGGAACGCCCAGGGCGTGCACCTGATCCGGCTCGACGAAGGCGACAAGCTGGTGGCGGCCGCCCGCCTGGCGCCCGAGGACGCCTGAGGGGTTCGTGAAGCTCGCGCTGCGGCTGCCCCTGATCGCGACAGTCCTCGTCGTGGCGACGGCGGGGCTCGTCTGGTGGGCGCTCAACCAGCCGCTCGAGCGCGCCAATCGGGACCTGGCGACCGCCCGGTCGCAGCTGGCGGAAAAAGAGAAGAAGGCGGCGGAGCTGGCCGCGAAACTCGGCGTGGACCGGGCCGAGCGCGCGGCCGACGCGGTCGCCCGCCGGGCCGCCGAGCTGCTGGCCGACTACGTCCGCGCGGAGAAGGCCGCGGTCACCGATCGCGTGCTCCTCGCCGGCCTGGCCCGGGGCGGCGCCGAGGCCGCCGCGGCAAGCCTGCTGCAGCAGGGCGCCGGCCGGCTCGATACGGTCGTGGTGACGAACGCGGCGGGCGTCGCGATCGCCGCGGCTCCGCCGAACGCCGCCCTGCTGGGCCAGCCCGTCTACCGCGAAGCGGGCCTGTTCGCGCGCCGTCCCGCGCCTCGGTTCGAGCTTCCGCCGCCCGCGGTCGCGGGACAGGGGCGGACGCTGCTCGTGGCCGGTCCGTTCTACGGCGGTCCGAAACGGCGGCTCCTGGGCGTGGTCCTGGTGACCGCGGCATTCGACGGTTTGCTCAAGCCCGCGCTGGCGGAGCGTCCGGCGGGCGAGGCCGCGGCGGGCCTCGTGCTGGCCGACAAGGGGGGCACGATCCTGCTCGCGCCCGCCGGCGAGATGGTGGGGAAGACCCTCCGCGAGGCGCCGGAGTTCGCGGCGATGGAAGGGGCGCGCGCGGGGGAAGGCATCGAGCTCAAGCTCGCCGGCGGCCGCTGGATCGCGG
>CAYHEI010000292.1:0-4566 GCA_964355385.1 uncultured bacterium
TCAAACCCCCTGCAAAACCGTCATGTCTCTCCCGCAACTGGTGAACTTGGGCTAAGCCCCCTCAGGATCATCGGGCGGAGGTGTCCATCCCGCATTTCACGCGAGGCAGTTCTTGGGGCTCGCCTCTCCATCTTGAAAGGGCCAATAAATAAGGGCTTTAGAATACGTCCGCTTCGGAACCCCTGACGGAAGACCTCCAACGTGTCTATCATGTAGGTAGCTCATCTACCAGGTGTGGAAGGAGTTCTGACGCCGTTCCCGAAAGGGGGCGGCGTCAGCTTTTGGAAGCCTCTTCAAAGGCCCGTCGAAGACGAGACCGCTTGTAAGCTTCTTCAACGTAGTAGGCCGTGATCAGCAAGACGTGTGTCCTTCGCGGTTTCAGGACGACCACGAAATCGAAATCCTTCGTTGATATGTGCACACGCTGGTCCTGTTGCCGGACCCAACATCGCACTTCACCGTGGTCTGGGTTCTCTACGAGAACCTTTACGAAGCCGATGCGTTCACATCGCCTATAGTTGGGCGCCGCGTCTTCAGACCCACCTGAGATGAAATGCCAGAAAGCCTTCTCCCGCCCATCAACCAAGTCTTTCTCCGCTAGGACGATATTCTTGCCTCGAAACATGGCCTGCCGATCGACAAGATCTTCCTTGAATCGGGCATAGAGCCCCGCAACGTAATTGTCCCAGTTCCCTCCAAACACCTCGCTGGTGATGAGCGGTGGTAGAAGGGGCGGCACGAGAATCAGCCTTCAACGCTTCGCGGAGTCCAACTGAAGACGTTCAGCTTTTCCTCTCGGAGCAGCGTGGTCTTCGTCAGAGAATATCCCGAGAGCAGGCGCATCCTATCGACAACAGCATTCTTTCCGGAATTCCCATGGAGACCCCGATTGATATAGCTGATCGCCCCAATCAGTAGATCCGCAAGCTGGACTTGCTCGACCTCGTGTGACCGAACCGGTTGGATCCGTTGAATGATCTCATTCTTGAAGTCGTGCTGACTACTCGAGAGAACTTCATGAAGATGCTTCACTCGGAGGCCACTTCGGGAGTCCTTGATATCTAGATAGATGAAATGCTTCCCAAGAGGGGCGAGAATGGCCTTGAGAAGGTGAAAGTACATCTTGTAGTACCAGGTGTCGTGGTCTTGATCGAACTGTTCGTGATGTAGTTTCGACTTGTCCGGCACGATCAATGTTCGCAGATGAAGATCAGCCGTCTTGAAGAAGTAGTCAACCAGGGCAGTGTAGAAGTCCTTCTTGCCGGGTGAGACCTTGATCCATTTGATCTCGAAATCAGGACTCAGGCCGTGCGACTTCTTGATGGCTCGAATCTCTTCTGCGATAGTCCTAGCTTGTGTGCGAGGGCACCAGAGTGCCCCAAGGATCATGATGACCTGACGATCATGCTCAAGGTGGCAACTCTCATCACAGTAGATGTTCAGTTCTTCGCCCATGTTTCGAGTATATGCTTACCCAGCGCATCTGCAAACAGGAATCGTCACCGGGATGCTTCAGATGTGAGCGTGGGGCTGGAGCCGAGGCATGCGTCTGCCCAGGGGAGGCCCACATACATGCGCACGTGTGCCGGATCCGGGAGTACACTTGCCCGTAGCATGGCTGCCCATTGCGGCAGCACGATGCGGCCGGTGAAGAGGCGCTCGCCGCGGGGCGCGGCGCGGGCGCGCCAGCGGCCCCGGGGGTCCACGAGTCCGCTGGGGGCGTTGACCGGGCGGCGGCCGTGCACGGCGTTGGCGCTGACGACCCAGACGCCGGCGCGGATCGCCCGCTCTTCCATCCGCCGGGTGTGGAAGTCGCGGTACCGGGGGTCGAACCCGCTGCTCACCGCGTGGAAGATCACCCGCGCGCCGCGGCGCGCCAGCGCGCGCGGGAGGTCGGGGTCGGGGAGCGTCGTGTAGAGGGGGGTCGCCCAGAAGTCGTTGCAGATGGTCACGCCGAACGTGAGGCCCCCCGAGGAAAATACGCGCAGGCGCCGGGGGTCGCCGCGCGCGGACCAGCGTAGGTCGCCGCCGGTGGGGAGCAGCTTGTCGTGCGTGCCGAGCGTCACGCCGTCGGGGCCGATGACCTCGACGCGGTTGAGGGGCTTGCGCAACCGCCGGCCGTCCCGTCCCCGCCACGTTCCGGTCCCCAGGCACAGCGTGAGCCGCGCCGCGCGGCCCGCCGGACCATGCGGACGACGGCGCGGGCGGACATCCTCGACGCTTTCCCGCGGGTGCATCTGCGCACCGGCCACCGTGAACGCGCAACTCACCGGAAGCAGTCCTGCGCGCCGCTGATGCCCGGCGTCATGACCACCAGTGTACCGGCTCGGCCGTCCGCTGTGGACCCGCGCTCGACGGGTCACCAGAAGAAGGGTTCGAGCCCGCCGGCATTCTCCTTGACGCCTTGACCGCTAAGGTTGAGTGCGGAGGATCGCCTCCACCGCAATCCGGAGGCCGGGCAACCGATCAGAAACGGTGTCCCACACGAGTTCGAACTTCACGCCGAAGTACTGGTGAATGACTTTGTCTCGCATGGCAGCCATGTCGTGCCACGGAATGTCCGCGTGGGTTTGCCGGAATCCTTCGGAGACGTTCTTCGCCGCCTCCCCGATCACCTCGATATTGCGCACGACGGCGTCCCGCGTCTTGCGATCATTCATGAACGCATCGCGGCCCGGCTTGCAGAACTCCTCGGCCGCCAGGATCGCGTCAAGAATGTGTCGCAGGTAGACGAGGTCGTCCTTCACAGCGGCACGGCTTCAGCATGAATTCGCTCCTTCATGTGGGGACTCTCGCCGCCTTCGACCACGACGTCAACCCGGCAGCCCAGCAACTGTTCGAGGTCATCGCAGAGATGAACAAGGTCGAAGAGGGTCCTCCCCGGCCGCATGTGGACGAGAAAATCGACATCGCTGGCCGTGGTGACCTCCCCCCGTGCGGCCGAGCCGAAAAGGCGAACCCGTTCGGCACCATTTCTGCTCGCGATGGCCAGGATGGCCTCCCGTTTCCCCGCAAGCAGTTCTCCCGGACTCATGACTGCATCTTACCGCCCGTGTTGCGATCTCGCACGGCGAGTTCTCGACCAGCTCCTGCCGAACCCCTCATGCTTCAGGCAGCGCGCGGCCGCGCGTCTCGGGGGCCCAGCGCAGCGCGGTGAACCCGATCAGGTAGCATGCCGACACCGCGACGGCGGCGAGCCGGAAACCGGCCACCGGCGTGCGGCCGTCGAGCGCGACGGCGAGCCAGGCGAGCAAGGGCGGGCCGAGCGCCGCGACCACGCGGCCGGTGTTGTAGCAAAAGCCCGTGCCGGTGGTGCGCAGCCGGGTCGGGAAGAGCTCGGGGAAGTAGAGCGCGTAGCCGCCGAACGGCATGAGGGTGCCGAACCCGAGCAGCGGCCACATCCACCAGATCTGGCCGGGCGACCGGAAGCCGAGGAAGACCAGCAGGAGGCTCGACCACGCCGCGCCGAACGCGACGCGGAAGGCCGGGACGCGGCCGAAACGTTCCGCGAGGACTGCGAAGGTCCACATGCCGGCGAACGCGCCGACCTGTTGCAAGATCAACGCCCGCGACTTGATGGCCGTGAGCTCGTCGTGCGGGAGTCCGCCCAGCACCTCGTCGATGAGCTCGGGGCTGTAGAAGCCGATGCCCCAGAGCCCGATCACGCCGGCGATCGCGAGCGAGACGCCCACCAGCGCGCGCGGTCGCCAGCGCGAGTCGGCGAAGAGCTCGCGCAGGCTGCCGAGCGGCTTCCCCCGGGCGGTCGCGCGCGCGGCGGTCCACTTCGCGGGTTCCTTGAGCCTCAGCCGGACGAGCACGGCCAGCAGCGCCGGGAAAGCGCCGACGAGGTAGAGGCCGCGCCAGCCCCAGACCGGCTCCACGAGGCCCAGCAGGGCCGCCCCCGCGACGTTCCCCACGGCGGACAACGATTGCAGCAGGCCGAGCGCGCGCGCCCGCGCGGCCTCCGGCATCGTCTCGGCGACCAACGCCGCTCCCGCCGCGAACTCGCCGCCCACACCGAGCCCCGTGAGGAAGCGCAGCGCCCCGAACTCCAGCCAGGTGCGGGCCAGCGCGGAGAGCCCGGTGAATCCCGCGTAGAGCAGGATCGTGAGCGCCATCGTCTTCGCGCGCCCCCAACGGTCGCCGAGCATGCCGAACACGAGTCCGCCCGCGGCCCAGCCGAGGATGAAGAGCGAGGTGCACAGGCTCCCGTACTGCCGCCGGACAGACTCGGCTTCGCCCGGCAGCAGATCGCGCAAGGTGATGGACCGGGAAGCGAGGAAGATCTGCCCGTCCATCGTGTCGAAGAGCCAGCCCAGGGCGGCGATGCCGAGGATGATCCAGTGCGCCCGGTCGAGGCGGGTCCACCAGGCGCGGGTCGGACGCGGCGTGCGCGGAGTCATCTGGGCCATTGACATCCTAGCGGGCAGGAGCCCGCTCGGCAACGGAACGGGTTCTTGACCGCTCGGAGGAACCTCGCTACAGCCGTAGCAACCGGCGGAGTATAATGCCCTCGTGCGGCGATTGTCGCGGCGCGAGTTCCTCGAGCGGGGCATGTGGCTGGCG
>CAYHEI010000293.1:0-1192 GCA_964355385.1 uncultured bacterium
GCCCGGCCGGGCCCGGTCCGCGATCCGCCGGCAGGCGGCTTCCAGCTCCGGCTCTAATTCCACGGCCGGCTTCCCGTGCCGCCGCACGACCTCGTGGAGCACGCGCCCCGTCACGCCGGGGATCGGGGCCTCGCCCGCGGGATAGATCTCCGTGAGCACCACCTCGTCCGCCGCCTCGAAGGCCGGCCCGAACGCGTCGCGGAGCAGGTTCGTGCGGGAGTACCGGTGCGGCTGGAAGAGCACGCGGAGCTTCGCCCCCGGGGCGGTCACGAGCTGGCGGGCCGCCGCGATCGTGGCGCGGACCTCCGTGGGATGGTGGCCGTAGTCGTCGTACACCAGGACGCGTCCGGCCTCTCCCTTCAACTGGAGCCGCCGCGCCACGCCCGCGTATCCCTCCAACGCCCGGGCCGCCGTGGCGAACGGCACGTCGAGCTCGAGTCCCACCGCCACGGCGGCGAGCGCGTCGAGCACGTTGTGGAGTCCCGGCACGCGCAGGCGCAGCTCGCCCAGCGCCGTCCCGCCGCGCGTCACGGTGCAGGAGGAGCCGGCCCCCGCGAGCGAGACCGCGTCCCCGCGTAGCTCGGCCCCCGGCTCCAGGCCGTACGTCACCACCCGCCGGGACAGCTCCGGCAGGATCAGCCGGACGCCCGGATCGTCCGCGCACGCGATCACCGTGCCGTAGAACGGCACCTTGCCGGCGAATTCCACGAACGCCGCCTGCAGGCGTTCGAGGCTGCGGTAGTGGTCCAGATGGTCGTCGTCCACGTTGGTGACGACGGCGATCACGGGCGTGAGGAACAGGAAGGAGGCGTCGCTCTCGTCGGCCTCGGCCACGAGGTAGTCCCCCGCGCCCGGTCGCGCGTGGCTGCCCAGGTTGTTGAGCCGGCCGCCGATCACCACGGTGGGATCGAGCCCCGCCTCCGCGAGGACCAGGCCGGCCATCGAAGTCGTCGTGGTCTTGCCGTGCGTGCCGGCCACCGCGATGCCGTACTTGAGGCGCATGAATTCGGCGAGCATCTCCGCGCGGCGGATCAGGGGGATGCCGCTGCGCCGGGCCTCGACGAGCTCCGGATTGTCCCGGTCCACGGCCGAGGAATAGACGACAACCTGCGCGCCCGCGACCCGGCGCCCCTCGTGGCCGCCGTCCACGCGGGCGCCCGGCCGCGCGCGCCCCGCGGTCACCTAGCGGGGG
>CAYHEI010000293.1:1202-4563 GCA_964355385.1 uncultured bacterium
GCACCTCGCTGCGCTTGAGATCCGACCCGGTCACCTCGTCGCCGAGGTTCAGGAGGACCTCCGCGATGCCGCACATGCCCGACCCGCCGATCCCGACCAGGTGGACGCGCCGCACCCGATGCTTCAACATGCCACGGCCTCGAGGACCGCCTCGGCCACCGCGCGCGCCGCGCCGGGCCGCCCCGACGCTCGCGCGCGTTCCGCCATCGCTTCCCGCCGACCCCGATCGGCCGCGAGCGCGTGCAACAACTCGGCCAGCCGGCGCCCGTCGAGACGCGGCTCCTCGAGCAGGAGCGCGGCTCCCTCCCGCGCGAGCGCCGACGCGTTGTGCCACTGATGGTTCGCGGCCGCGTGCGGATACGGCACCAGGATCGCCGGCACGCCGCCGGCCATGAGTTCCGCCACCGTGCTCGCGCCGGCCCGCGCAACCGCCGCGTCGGCGGACCGCACCGGCCCCCCGTTGGCGTCGTGGTCGGCAGGGCCCCGCGCGCGGCCCGCAAACCGATCGGCGGCCGCCGTGGCCGCGGCTTCCCCGCCCCGTCCACAGGCCCACACCAGGACGATCGGCGCCGGCGCGTCGGCGAGCAGCGGGAGCGCGGCAGCGACCGCGTCGTTGATGGCGGACGCGCCCTGGCTCCCTCCCAGCACGAGCACCACGAACGCCTCCGGGGGAACCCCCAGCGCCCGGCGGTCGGCTTCCCGGTCGCCGGCGAGCAAGCTCGCCCGGACCGGGACACCCGTCACCAGGACGCGCGCGCCGCCGATCCGCGCCGCGGCGCCCGCCGACCCCGTCGTAACGCGCGCGGCGACGCGCGCGAAGAGACGCGTCACCAGCCCGGGCACCTCGTTCGGCTCGTGCAGCACGATCGGAATCCCCGTCGCGGCGGCGGCGATCAGGGTGGGGGCGGCCGCGAACCCGCCGGTCGAGAACACCGCCGACGCGCGCTCCGCGCGGAGCACCGCGCGCGCCCGCACGGCCCCCTGCAACGCCAGCGCCGCCCCGCGCACCGCGGTCCACGGGCGGGACCGGCGCCACGGACCCGAGGGGACGGCCAGGAACCGGAACCCCTCGCGGGGCACGACGCGGGCCTCGAGCCCGGCCGCGCCGCCCAGGAACGTGAGCGGACGACCCGGCGCGAGGGCCGCGAGCTCCCGCGCGACGGCCACGGCCGGATAGACATGGCCGCCCGTACCGCCCGCCGCGATCACGATCCCGCCCACGCCCGGCCCCCCACGGCAAGCGCCGCCGCCGGCCGCGGTTGCGGCTCCCCCGCGCAGCGCAGGATCAGCCCCACGGCGAGCATGGACGCCATGAGGGAGGAGCCGCCGTAGCTGACGAAGGGGAGCGCCAGGCCCTTCGTGGGCACCAGGACGAGCGCGACCGCGATGTGCCAGAGCGCCTGCGAGCACACGAGCAAGGCGAGGCCCGCCGCGAACAGGCGGGCGAAGCGGCCGCCCGCCTCGCGCGCGATGGCCAGTCCCTCCCGCAGCAGCAGCACGTGCAGTCCCAGGGTGGCGAAGGCGCCGAGGAACCCCAGCTCCTCGCCGATGATCGCGAAGATGAAATCGGCGTGCGCGGACGGAAGGTAGTACAGCTTCTGCGTGCTCTCTCCGAGCCCCACGCCGAAGAACCCGCCCGCGCCGAGCGCGATCAACGATTGCTGCGTCTGGTACCCGCCCCCGCCGTGTCCGCCCCACGCGGCGAAGTACTGCTGCACGCGATGCATGCGGTACGGCGCGCTGACGAGCGCCGCGCCGGCGAGGCACCCCGCCGCGGCGCCGAACCCCGCGAGGTCGCGCGCGCGGGCGCCCGCGAGCCAGATCATCGCGCCGCCCATCGTCAGCATGAGCACCGCCGATCCGAAGTCGCGCTGCAGGATCGGGAATCCGACGCTCGCCACGGCGAGCCCGGCGACGCGTCCCCACAGCGGAAGCGGCCAGGACGCCCGGGCATCGGCCCCGGCCAGCAGGCCGGCATATCCCAGGATCACCGTCAGCTTGAAGACCTCCACGGGCTGGAAGGAGACCACGCCGAGATTGATCCAGCGCGTGGCCCGGGCCACGCTCTTGCCCATGCCCGGCACGAACACGAGCAGCATGAGCCCCGCCGCGCACGCCAGGAGGCGGGGCATGAGCCGCTCGAGCCGGGCGAGCGGCACGCGCGCCGCGAAGATCATCGCGACCGCGCCGAGCAGCGTCGCGAGGACCTGGCGCTTCAGATGGAAGAACACTCCCCCGCCCGCCATCCCCGCGCCGGGCACGGTCGCGGTCGAAAAGACCATCACCCAGCCCAGCCCGATCAGGATGCCCATCCACAAGAGCAATGGGAGCCGGGCTTGAACATGTTCGAAGGGCCGGCCGCCTGCGACCATCAGGCGCGCGCCTCGAGCGTCAGCCGCGCCGCGAGCCGCCGCACGGCCTCGCGAAAGCACCGGCCCCGGTCCTCGAAATTCCGGAACATGTCGAAACTCGCGCAGCCGGGCGAGAGCAGCACGATCCCCTCGGGCGCCGCGAGCTCGTGCGCGCGCTCCACCGCCGCCTCGAGCGTCGGCGCCGTTTCCAGCCGCACGGCCCCGCGCCAGGCCGCCTCGATCTTCGGTCCCGCTTCCCCGATGAGCACGACCGCCTTCGCCCGGGCGCCGACGAGATCCCGGACGCGGCCGAAGTCCAGGTTCTTGTCGCGCCCGCCCGCGATCAACACCACGGGGACCGGGAAGCTCGCCAGGGCCTTCTCGAGGGACGCGACGTTCGTGGCTTTCGAGTCGTTCACGAAGCGCACGTTCCCCACCGTGCCGGCCGGTTCCAGCCGGTGTTCCACGCCCGCGAAGGACCGGACGCCCTCGGCGAGCCCCCGCGCGCTGGCGCCGAGCGCCGCCGCCGCCGCGCAGGCGGCCAGCGCGTTCTCCAGATTATGGGCGCCGGGAAGCGGAAGCTCCGCGACGCGCAGCACGCGCGTACGTCGGCCGCCTTCGCACAGCACCACCCACCCGTCCTCCACGCCGGCGCCCTCGATCCCGGCGCTGGACGAGTCGAACCAGCGCACGCGCGCCCGCAAGCCGGGCGCGAGCGCCGCGCACCGCGGATCCGACCGGTTCAACACCGCGAGATCGTCCGGCCCCTGGTTGGCGAAGACGGACGCCTTGGAGGCCGCGTAGGCCTCGAACGACGGGTACCGGTCGAGATGATCGGGGGTGATGTTCAGTAACACGCCGACACGGGGCCGAAAGGAGGGGGCGGCATCGAGCTGGTAGCTGCTGACCTCGAGCACGAGGACGTGCCCCTCGCCCACCTCGTCCACGACCTGGCTGACCGGGATCCCGATGTTACCGGCGATGACCGACGGAATCCCGGCGGTGGTCAC
>CAYHEI010000294.1:0-4525 GCA_964355385.1 uncultured bacterium
CAGGGTACGGGAACGGCGGCGCGATGGGGTACGTCGGCCGCAGGTGTGACGGCGGTCTCCCAGACCTCGGCCTTGGCTTGTTCGTACAGGCGAAGTTTGAAGGTCTGGCGCGCTTCCGACCGCACGCTGAACCGCAGGCCGGAAAAGGAGCTCCAGTTTCCGCCGCGGATGGGAGATGCGTCCGTTCCGACGCCGCAGAAACCCGAGTCGGTCATCCGGTAGAACGCGCGTAGCGCGCGTCCGGAAACGCCCGGTGCCGACGCGGTGAAGATCGTGGAACCTCCGCCGGCGTAGGTCCAGACACGAGCGTTGCCCTCGACGACCTCGAAGCTCTGCAGCCGGACATCCCGGCGCAGGTAGACGCGGACGGCGTACGCCGCCGTCGTCAGGGCCAGCAGGGACGCGGCGACTGTGACGGCCTTCCGGTGCCGTTTCAGCCGCCAGCCCGCCAGGGTCACGCCCGCCGGCAGGATGAAGAACACCGATACCGGCGTCTCGATGTTCTTGAGCTTGATCCGCCGGACGAGCGCGCCGCGCAGCCGCATCAGGTTCCGCACCTGCGCGTGCACGGTGTCCGTGAGGGCGATGCCGCCCGGATCGGCCAGCGGCTGGATGCGGGCCGCGATGTTCACCGCCTCGCCGAAGAGGTCGCCGGCCTGCTCGAGCAGTTCCCCCAGGTGCAGCCCGATCCTGACGCGGAACGGCTCCTCACCGGGTTCCGCGCGGGTGCGGGCCGCGATCGCTTCCTGGATCTTCATGGAGCAGGTCACGGCCACCCCGGCGGTCTGAAAGACCGCCATCGAGCCGTCCCCGAGGAACTTGACCAAGCGACCGCCGTGGGCGGGAATCTGCTCGCGCAGGATGGCTTCCAGCGCGTGGACGCACTTGAGCGCCGTCGCTTCGTCCCGGGACATCAAGGCGCTGTAGCCCACCATGTCCAGGAACATCACCGTCGCGAGCCGACGCTCGCCCTGCGGCCGATCGTTCATACCCCGGATTATCGCACGCAGACGATTGGCCGGAGGAGACGGCGGAAGACGAGAGGGCAGTGGACCGGTCTCATTGGCATAATCCTGTTCGTACGCGGGAGTCCTTTCGCCTTGGTCGCCGGGCTCACGCGCTCAGGACTGGTGTTGCGGATTTGTATTGCGGGAGCAACTCAGGGGTAGAGTGTCACCTTGCCAAGGTGAACACGTCGTAAACACTAGAGTTCCGCGCTCCGGCTTGAGCCGCAACCGGAGAGACACCACAAGGCCCGGCTGGATCGAGGAATCCAGACGGGCTCTTGCTTTGTCAGGGGTCTCTGACCGCGTCCCGTCCTCGGCCTGGCGTCAGAATGCGTCATGGGTCGTCACAGGTTGACCAGAAATCCGGCACCAAATCCGGCATCGATCCATTCGCGAATGCGCCCCGAGCGCGCTCCCAGTCCGGATGCAGTTCTTAGCTCCAAACGCTATAATATGCATCCATGATGAAACGGCATCCCAGACGAGCGGTGCGCCGGTTCCTGCCGGACCTCCTGGCGGAGGGGCGGTATGTCTTCACGCGCCGGGAGGTCGAGCGGCGCATGCATGTGACTCCGATCGCGGCCTACTTCGCCCTGCGCCGGCTCGAAGCCGCAGGCGAGGTCGTTCGGCTCCGCCCCCGGCTTTACCTCGCCGTGGACCCGCAGCACCGCGCGGCGGGCACGATGCCGCCGGAGTGGTTCATCCGCGACCTCATGCTCGACTTCGGGCGTCCCTACTACGTCGGCCTGCTCTCGGCCGCCCAGGTCCACGGCGCGGCGCATCACCGGCCCCAGGTGTTCCAGGTGGCCGTGCCGGGCAGGGGAGGCCGGTCACTGCGGGCCGGCAACGTCGAAATCATGTTCTTCGGGAAGGGCGCCTTCGACCGCTCCCGCACGACCGACGTCAAGACGCCCACCGGCTCGATGCGGGTCTCGGATCCGGAGACCACCGCCTGGGATTTGGTCCGGTATTCCGCGCTCGCCGGCGGGCTGGGAAACGTCGCCACGGTCCTCTCTGAGTTGACGGAACGCATCGACCGCCGCCGGCTCGTCCAGACCGCCCGGCGGCATGGCGATCAGCTGGTGGTCCGCCGCCTGGGCTATCTCCTCGCGCAGTTGCACCGGAAAGACCTGGCCCGGTCGATCGGACCCCTGGTGGGTGCCGGGCCTGCTCGCCGGCTCGACCCGGCTGAGCCCGCCACCCGCTCACGCGAGGACCGGCGTTGGCGCCTGATCATCAACGCGACCGTGGAGCCGGAGGCGTGATCCCGGTGGCGGCTATCACCCATTGGCGGCGGCGTTGCCCGTGGCCGCAGGACGTCCAGGTTGAGCAGGACCTGATCCTGAGTCGTGCGCTCGTGGAGATCTTCCACGAACCGGTCCCGGCCAGCTGCCTGCTCCTGCGCGGCGGCACAGCCCTCGCCAAGCTCCACCGTGGGACACGCGTGCGGTATTCCGAAGACCTCGATTTCGTACAGAAGTCTCCAGGCCCGATCGGTCCGGTCCTGACCGGGGTGCGCCGTCGGTTGGATCCGTGGCTCGGCGAACCGCGCCGGTCATTCGGCGAGGGGCGCGTGACGGTGCGGTATCGGTTCCTCTCGGAGGTGTCTCCCGTCGTGCCGCTCCGGTTGAAGATCGAGATCAACACCCGGGAGCATTTCACTGTTCTGGGGCCGCTCCGCGTACCGTTCGAGGTGCGCAGTGGGCACGCAATTGGGCACATGCGAGGTCAACGCGTCTCCTGTCCGTTCGGAGGTTGAGTGAAAAGCGTTTGTTCGCTATAGTTCTAATCCAGTGCGGGAGTAACTCAGGGGTAGAGTGTCACCTTGCCAAGGTGAAAGTCGTGGGTTCGAATCCCATCTCCCGCTCGGCTTTATCTTTCTGGATGAAAGGATTCCCATGAACCTGAAGGAGCCGTCATGAAGATCGCCGCCGACGTGACCCAACTGATCGGGCGCACCCCGCTCGTGTACCTGAACCGGACCGCGGCCGGGCTCCAGGCCCGGATCGCCGCGAAGCTGGAGATGTTCAACCCGATGTCCTCGGTCAAGGACCGCATCGGCCTCGCGATGCTGGACGCGGCTGAACGCGACGGCAAGGTCAAGCCGGGCACGGTGATCATCGAGCCGACCAGCGGCAACACGGGGATCGCGCTGGCGTTCGTGGCCGCGGCGCGCGGCTACCGGCTGATCCTCACGATGCCCGAGACGATGAGCATGGAGCGCCGCCAGCTCCTCGCGGCGCTCGGCGCCGAGCTGGTGCTGACGCCCGGCCCCGAGGGCATGTCCGGCGCGGTCCGCCGCGCGGACGCGCTCGCGAAGGAGACCCCGAATTCGTTCGTGCCTCAGCAGTTCGAGAACCCCGCCAACCCCGAAGTGCACCGCCGGACGACGGCCGAGGAGATCTGGGCCGACACGGACGGTACGGTCGACATCCTGGTGTCGGGCGTCGGAACCGGCGGCACGATCACCGGGGTGTCCGAGGTCATCAAGAAGCGGAAGCCCTCCTTCCGTGCGGTGGCGGTCGAACCGGTGGACTCGCCGGTCCTTTCCGGCGGCAAGCCCGGCCCCCACAAGATCCAGGGCATCGGGGCCGGGTTCGTTCCCGGCGTCTACCGCCGCGAGGCGGCGGACGAGATCATCCAGGTGTCGCAGGCGGACGCGGGCGCGACGGCCCGTCGGCTGGCGAAGGAGGAAGGTCTGCTGGTGGGGATCTCGTCGGGCGCGGCGGCCTGGGCGGCGCTGCAGGTGGCGGCCCGGCCCGAGTCGGCGGGGAAGCTGATCGTCGTCGTGCTGCCCGATTCCGGCGAGCGCTACCTCTCGACCTGGTTGTACCAGGGCTGAATCCGGCGCCCGCCGTGTGGTCCCGGCTGGCCGAGGACGTGCGGGCGGTGTTCGCGAAGGATCCGGCCGCGCGCAGTTGGGTGGAAGTGGTGTGCTGCTATCCCGGCCTGCATGCCGTCTGGGCGCACCGGGTCGCGCACCGGCTCTGGGGGTGGCGACTGTGGTTCCCGGCGCGGCTGGTCGCGCACCTCGCGCGGTTCCTGACGGGCGTGGAGATCCACCCGGGCGCGCTGCTCGGGCGCCGGGTCTTCATCGACCACGCGTTCGGGGTCGTGATCGGCGAGACGGCGGAGCTCGGCGACGACGTGCTGCTGTACCAGGGCGTCGTGCTGGGCGGCACGAGCCTCGCGAAGGGGAAGCGCCATCCGACGCTCGGCGCGGGCGTCGTCGTGGGCGCGGGCGCGATCGTGCTCGGCCCCATCACGGTGGGCGCGGGCGCGCGCATCGGCGCGGGCTCCGTGGTGCTGCGGGACGTCGCTCCGGGCACGGTCGCGGTCGGCGTTCCGGCCCACGCCACCGCCGCAACCGCTTCCAGCGGACGAGAACTCGAGCATGGCGGATTGCCCGATCCGGTGGCGGGGGCGATCCGCCTCGTGCTGGCGGAGAGCGCGGATCTGCGGGAGCGCATTCGGAAGCTCGAGCGGCTCGAAGGGGCGCTCTCGGACCTCGACCGCCG
>CAYHEI010000295.1:0-4503 GCA_964355385.1 uncultured bacterium
ACGACGTTCACGCTGGACGCCGCGCGGGTCTCCGCGCCCGGGACGCCGCCCCGTGCCGTCCGCGGCATCGTCCGCGTCACGTTGCACTGGACCGACACGGCCGTCGGGCGCGGCTGGTCGCTGGCGGTGGCCGGCACGCTCCTCGCGCCAGCGCCGCCCTCGAATCCCGGGCAGGCCGACCTCCGCGCCGCCCTCGCGCGCCGTGGCATCCGTGCGCTGCTGAGCTGCTGGCGGCGCGATCGCTTCGCGGTGCTCGGACGGGAGCCCGCGGCCGGGCCGGGCGCGGCGCTCACCGCCGTCCGGGGAGCCGCGCTGCGGCGGCTCGACCGTCTCGTCGGCGCGCCCGAGAGCGACCTGTTGGGATCGATCGTGTTCGGACTGCACGCAGGGTTCACTCCCGACCTCCTCTCCGCGTTTCAAGCCACCGGGCTCATGCACGTGCTGGTCGCCTCGGGGCTCAACGTCGGCCTGCTCGCCTGGATGTGCCTCGCCGCGCTGGGCGCGCTCGGACTGGGGCGACGGCGGGCCTCCCTGCTCACGCTGCCCGTCCTGCTGGCGTATCACGTCCTGTGCGGCGGCGGCACGCCCCTCCTGCGGTCCACGCTCATGTTCGGGATGCTCGTCGGCGCCGAGGCGCTCGGACGCGAGTCTTCGCCGCTGAACGCGATCGGGGCCGCGGCCCTGCTCGTGCTCGCGGCCGACCCGGAGGCGCTGTGGGATCGCTCCTTCGAGCTGTCGTTCGCCGCGACCTTCGCCGTCATGGCGCTCGGGGGTGGTTCGCGGCCCGGCGGGGGCCGGTGCCCCGCTGGCTGGCCGAGGCCGCCGCCTGCACGATCGCGGCGCAGCTCGCCCTCCTGCCCCTCCTCGCCACGCTTTTCGGCAGCGTCCCGTTCGCCGGCGCCGTCGCCAATCTGGCGGTGACGCCGGCCATGGCGGTCTTCCTGGCGGGCGGCATCGCCCTGCTCGCGTTGGGGTGGATCCCGTGGCTCGGTCCCGGCCTGGGCTGGCTCCTCAAGATCGGCCTCGCCGCCGTGCTGGGCTTCGTGGAAGCCTGCGCGCGGATCCCGCTCGCCTCGGTCGTCGCCCCTCCGTTCGGTCCGGCGGCTCTCCTGGCTTTCGCGGCCTGGGGCGGCGGCGCGCTCGCCTGGATCGCCGCCGGAACGGGCGCGGCGATTCGCCCGCGGGGGGAATGGCCGCGACGCCTCTGCCTCGCGGGCGCGGCCGGACTCGCCGCGCTCGTCTGGCGGGCCGCGCTGGCGCCCCCGCCCGGCGATCTCGCCGTCACCTTCTTGGACGTGGGCCAGGGCCTCGCCGTCGTCATCCGCCTGCCCTCGGGTCGCGCCGTCCTCTGGGACGCCGGGCCGCCGTTCGCCGGCGGCTCCATGGTCGCCCCCGCGCTCAAGGCCGCGGGGATCGGCCGCCTCGCGGCTGTCGTCGTGACCCACGCGCACGCGGATCACGCGGGGGGCCTCCTCCCGGTGCTGCGCCTCCTGCCCGCGGACCTGGTGTGCGTCACCGGCCGGGGCTTCCGGCGCCTGCCGGATGCGACGGCGCTCCGCGCGCTGTGGCGCGAGCGCGGAACGCGCCTCCGCCTCGTCCAAGACGGCGCGGCACTCGCGGACGAGCCGGGCGTCGCCTTGCGCTTCCTGCATCCGCCCCCCGGCGGGATGCGCGGCGTCCCCGCGGCGCAAGCGCTGGACGAGAGCTCCGCCGTGCTCGCGCTGACGTTCGGGCGCGCAACCGCGCTGCTGACCGCCGATGTCAAGGAACGGGGCGAGCGGCGGATCATGGACCGGGCCGCCGGGCTCGCCCCCGTCGGGCTCCTCCAGGTCCCGCATCACGGCAGCCGGCACGCGAGTTCCCCGCCTTCCTCGCGGCCATGCGGCCGCGGGAAGTGGTCGCGAGCGTCGGGACGCGAAACCCGTTCGGGTATCCCCACCCGGCCGTCGTGATCCGCTATCGCGATGTCAACGCCCGCTTCTGGCTCACCGCACGCGACGGAGCCGTAGTCGCGCGTTGCGACGGGCGCGGCTGGCGGGTCACCCCGTTCCGCCCTGGTATCATTGAGTTGGAGAGGAGCGAATGACCGCACGGTGGATCCTGACTTGCGCCTTCGTCTGCGGCGCCGCGTCGTCCGCGCGAGGCGGGGCCGGCGTGGCGGGGGCGGACGCGTTCAAGCTCCCCGTGGAAGCTCGCGGCTGGGGACTGGGGACGGCCTACTCGGCGATCGCCGACGACGTCGGCGCGATGGCGTACAATCCCGCGGGGCTCAGCCTGGTCGGCGAGCGTGAAATCCGGCTCACGGGCCTGATGTCCATGGAATCCTCCCTCTACGGGTCGTTCCTGGGCGCGTATCCCCTCGGCCGCTGGGGCGCCGCGGGGGTCATGCTCCTGGGCCACCACGTGCCCGAGATCTCGAACAGCGGCGACATGTTCTTCCCGCTGCAGGGCGTGACGACGCCCGTGACGGTGTGGGACCTGGCCTACGGCGGCTACATCGCGACCCGGTTCAGCCACCTGCTTCCGGGCGTCCGGCTCATGGCGCCGTACTCGGTCGGCCTGGGGCTCAAGCAGATCACGTTGCATGTGGCGTCCTTCGAGGCCAGCACGACCGCCGCGGACTTGGGGCTGCTCGCCGTGTTCGACCAGCTCCGCCTCGCGCTCGTCGGCCAGAACCTGGGCGGCGGCTACACGTTCCCGGGCGCAGTGGAGGTCGAGGCCGACGCCCTGCCCTCGACGCTCCGTTCCGCCGTCGCCGTCGTTCCCTACGAGGATGCCAGCAGCTCGCTCACCGTGGCGCTCGAGAACGCGTCCTACATCGCCATCAGCAGCCGGCAGAAGGATCCCGTGACCGGCTCGAAGCGCCGCGTCACCGAGCATCTGAACGTGCTGGGAACCGGCGTGGAGTTCTGGCGGCTGAAGCGCATGGGCGTTCGGCTCGGATACGTCTATCCGTGGGGCAGGGGGGCGTCGAGCTATGCCGCCGGGCGGGGCCTGGCCCTCGGCGGCACGTTCCGCATCTTCACGGACTACGCCACGTACCAGTTCGATCTCGCCTGGCGGCCGCTGCGCATCGGCAACAACCCCCAGGACGCGCTCTCGATCTCCTTCGGCTTGCGATTCTGACGGGGTCCCGCCCGCTCGCCGCGCTTCTCCTGCTGTGGAACGGCTGGCTCCTGCTGGCCTGGACCGTCCGCTTCCACGTCGTCCCCGCGGATCTCGTCTCGGCCTGGCGGCAGTACTTCGGGCTGGCGACGTTCTCCGGCCGCGCCCTGGCCGCGAACTGGTGGTCGATCGCGGTCGCGCTCGCGGCCGTGGGCGGGATCGCCGCGGCCGCGCGGGAGGCCGGGCGGGCGGCGCTGCGCTGCGTCGGCGATCGCGCACCAGAGGAGCTCTCCGCCCTCGTGCTCGGCCTGGGGCTGCTGGGGACGGCCGCGCTCGGGGCCGGCCTCGCGGGACTTTTCGTCGTCCCCCCCGCGGCGGCGTGGCCCGCACTCGCCTTCCTGGCGGCCTGGCGGGCGCGCTCGCTGCGCGCCGGGTTGGGAGCGGCGTGGCGCCGGGCACCCGAGCTCCTCCCCGCGGGGGGATTGTCCCTTCCGGTGCGGCTTCTGGTGATCGCCGCCGTGGCGGTCGCCGCGGCGAACGTCTTCAACATCGAGATGACGTGGGACGCCCTGACGTACCACCTGCGCCTCCCCACGTTCTACCTGTATCGCCACAAGATCTACGACGTTTGGCACCACTACTACAGCCCCTTCCCCGCGCAGGTGGAGATGCTCTTCGCCGTGGTCCGGCCACTCGCCGGCGACCTGGGGGCGCGCGTCATGAACGCCCTGCTCGCCCTGCTGCTGCTCGCGGCCCTCCGGGACCTCGCCGCGGCGCTGGATGTTCCGGCGGGGCGCTCCATGCTGCTGCTCGCGGCCTCGCCCCTGCTGCTCCAGCTCGCCACGCGCTGCTACGCCGACGCGGGCTTCGCGCTGTTCTGCACGCTGTCCTTCGCGCGGTTGATTCGCTGGTGGCGGACGGGTTCCGGCGCCGCCCTGCTCGCGTCGGGCGCGCTCGCGGGCTTCGGCCTGGGCTCCAAATACGTCGGCGCCATCTATTGGTGCGCGGTCGCAGCGGCGACCGTCCCTCGGCTGGCGACCCCCGCGGGCCGCCGGGCGGCCGTGCGCTGGCACCTAGCCGCCGCCTTCCCCCTCTTCCCGTGGCTCGCCAAGAATCTCTTCTTGCGCGGCGATCCGGGCGCGCCGTTCCTGGACGGGTGGTGGGGTCCGCCGTCGGTCCGGCCGCCGGATCACCTCTTCCCCTGGGAGGCGTCCCCCGGCGGGGGCGTGCGCCCCACCGGAGTGCTCGACCGGATCGCCGCGGTCCTGTTCGACCAGGGGCACATCGACGGGCCGCTCCCGGTCGCCGTGGCCGGGCTGCTGCCCTTCCTGGCGCTGTGGCGGGGGGGGGGGGGGGGGGGGGGGGGGCGGGGGGGGGGGGCGGGGGGGGCCGCGGCGG
>CAYHEI010000296.1:0-4500 GCA_964355385.1 uncultured bacterium
CGGCCCGGCTCTCCGCGGCGGCGGCGAGGTCGAGCACGGTCACGCCGGCCGGGGCCGGCTCCGCGCGGATCAGGTCCGGCCGAGGGGCGCCGTCGAGCGCGCTCTCGGGCAGCGCGAAGAGCGCGGGGTCGGTGTAGCGCCACAGATGGGCGACCCGGCCCGGCTCCGGCGCGGCGCGGTAGGCGTCCCAGGCGTGTGACCGCAGCTCCTTCAGCCACGGGCTCGTGAGCGTGATCACCCCACGCTTCCTTCCATCTCGAGCTCGATGAGCCGGTTGAGCTCCACGGCGTACTCCATGGGCAGTTCCTTGGTGAACGGCTCGATAAAGCCGTTGACGATGAGCAGCCGGGCCTCGTCCTCGGACAGGCCGCGGCTCTGGAGATAGAAGACCTGCTCTTCGGAAATCTTGGAGACGCGGGCCTCGTGCTCCACCTTGACCGCGTCGCCCGCGATCTCCATCGTCGGGTAGGTGTCCGAGCGCGCGTCGCCGTCCAGCAGCAGCGCGTCGCACTCCACGCTCACCTTGGCGTTCGTCGCGTTCGGGTAGATCTTCACCATGCCCCGGTACGAGGCGCGGCCGCCGTTCTTGGAGATGGACTTGGAGGTGATGCGGGACGACGTGTTCGGCGCGGCGTGGATGATCTTCGCGCCCGCGTCCTGGTGCTGCCCCTCGCCCGCGAACGCGACCGACAGGATCTCGCCCTTGGCCCCCTCGCCCATCAGGTAGACGCAGGGGAACTTCATCGTCAGCTTGGAGCCGATGTTGCCGTCCACCCACTCCATCACGGAGTTCTTCCGGGCGATGGCGCGCTTCGTGACGAGGTTATAGATGTTATTCGACCAGTTCTGGATCGTCGTGTACCGGATGTAGGCGCCCTCCTCCGCGAGCACTTCGACCACGGCGGAGTGCAGGGAGTTCGAGGAGTAGATCGGCGCGGTGCAGCCCTCGATGTAATGGACGCGGGAGCCCCGGTCCGCGATGATCAGCGTCCGCTCGAACTGCCCCATGTTCTCCGCGTTGATGCGGAAGTAGGCCTGGAGCGGGATGCCCACGTCCACGCCGGGCGGCACGTAGATGAACGAGCCGCCGGACCAGACGGCGCTGTTCAGCGCCGCGAACTTGTTGTCTTCCGGCGGGATGATGGTCGCGAAGTACTTGCGCACGATGTCCTCGTGCTGGATCAGGGCCTGATCCATGCTCAGGAAGAGCACGCCCTTCTTCGTGAGGTCCGCGTGGAGCGAGTGATAGACGACCTCGGACTCGTATTGCGCGGACACGCCCGCGAGGAACTTGCGCTCGGCTTCCGGGATGCCCAGCCGGTCGAACGTCTTCTTGATCTTCTCCGGCACCTCCTCCCACGTCTTCCCTTCTTTTTCAGTTGGTTTCAAATAATAGTGGATATTCTGAAAGTCAAGCGAGTTCAGGAGTTCGGTGTCGCCCCAGCCCGGCATGGGCTTGGCCAGGAAGATGTCGAGCGCGGCGTGGCGGAAGTCCGCCATCCAGCGCGGCTCCTTCTTCATCCGGGACATCATCTCGACCACCTCGTGGTTCAGCCCCTTCGGCGCGGAGTGAAAGTAGTCCACGGGGTCGTGGAAGCCGTACTTCTCGGCGTAGTCCGACCCGATGCCGGAGACGCCCGGCGAGGTGGTGTCGGTCGGGCTCATGGGCGATGCCCTTCCAGCGCCTGGCGCGCCTCCGCGGCGACGGCGTGTTGCACCTGGACGGCGGTCGGATCGTAGCCTTCGGCCTCGAGCGTCAGCGCCAGCTCGGGGCCGCCCGAGCGGACGAGTCGGCCGTCCATCAGCACGTGCACGACGTCGGGCGTGATGTAGTTCAGCAGGCGCTGGTAATGGGTGACGAGCAGGACGCCCGTGTCCTTCCCGCAGACGGCGTTGACCCCTTCCGCCACGACCTTGAGCGCGTCGATGTCGAGCCCGGAATCCGTCTCGTCGAGCAGCGCGACGACCGGCTTGAGCATTGCCATCTGGAGGATCTCGAGCCGCTTCTTCTCGCCGCCGGAGAACCCGTCGTTGACGTACCGCGTCGCGAACGTTTCGTCCACGCGCAGCAGTCCGAACGCCGTCCGGAGGTCCTTCCGGAAGTTCTTGAGCGCGGGCTGCTCCCCGTCCTTGGCGTCCTTGGGCATCCGGGCTTTCACCGCGGAGCGCAGGAAGTTCGCGACCGTCACGCCCGGAATCGCGACCGGATACTGGAAGGCGAGAAAGAGCCCCAGCCGCGAGCGTTCATCCACCGGGATGCCCGCGAGGTCCCGCCCGCGGAGCAGCGCGCGTCCGCCCGTGATCGTGTAGGCGGGGTGGCCCATCAGCGCGTTGGCGAGGCTGCTCTTGCCGGAGCCATTGGGCCCCATGAGCGCGTGTTTCTCGCCCGCCCGGATCGTCAGGCTGACGCCCTTCACGATCTCCTTGTCGCCGATCGAGACCCGCACGTCCTCGAGCGCGAGCACGATCTCGCCGGCCGTCATGACGCGCGCTCGGCGGCGGCGAGCGGAAGCGCGGCGCGGCGTCCGGCGGTGTCGAGGATGGCCGGAAGCTGCTCCCGGATCCACGAGCTCACGGTGCGCTCGCCCGAGACCAGCTCGGACAGCCGCGTCTTCTTCAGCAATTGATCCACGATGAGATCCAGGCCGGACCACAGGGAGTGGATCGAGCACGCGCTGGTGTGGACACAGAGGGGCCGCTCGCCGCCGTAGCGCTTGCAGATGCGGGGCTCGAACAGCCGGCCGCCCAGGACGTTCAGGATCTCGCCGACGTTCATCTCGGCGGCCGGGCGGGGCAGCCGATACCCGCCGCTGGGGCCGTGCTGGCTCGCGACCAGCCCGTGACGGCGCAGCACCCCGAGCAGCTTCCCCACGTAGGCGGGGGACAGGCGTTCGGCCTGTGCGATCGCCTGGATCGTGAGGGGGCCGCCGACTTCGTGCCGGGCCAGCTGCACCATGCAGCGCAGGCCGTATTCCTCTTGTGCCGTGAATCGCATTGGTCTTCCGTCCTTTCGCGCCCCGCCACGGCGGGGGGGACCAGATTATCCCAATACCCTACTGTTTAGTCAACTATCAGGCCCCTACGCAAGGTTCCTTGCGAATCAGCCAGAATAGGCCCATGGCGAACGGGGCGGAGCGGGTGGTGGGGCGGCTGCGCACGGTCTGCGCGGCGTCCGTCTTGCTCGTACCCGCGCTCGTCTTTTCCGGCGCGACCGCGGAGCACTTTCGGATGCCGAAGCTCCTGAGCGGGGTGGGGCTGGTCGCCCTGGCGTTGCTCGCGGCGCTGCTGCCCGGCGGGCGCCGTACCGGGGAGCTCGGAGACTGGATGTGGATGGGGGTCGTCGTCGCGGCCCTGGTCTCGCTGGGCGGCGGGGTGCACACGCCGCCCGCGTTCGAGGAGCTGATGAGGCTCTTCGCGCTCGCTGCGGCCTTTGCGCTCTTCCGGCGGCTGCCCCGGCCGGGCCGGCTGGCCGGTCCGCTGCTCGCGGTCGGCGCCGTGAACGCCGCGCTCGCGCTCGCGCAAGCCGGGGGCTGGCGCATGGCGGACTGGATGGCTCGCGCGGGGCGGCACGCGGTGTACGGGACGTTCGGCAACCCCAACTTCCTCGCGGAGTTCCTGGCGCCGCTGAGCGCGATCGCGCTCGGGCGCGCGCTTGCCGCGCGTTCCGTCGCGGCATCGGTTCCCTCCGCCGCCGCGCTGACGCTTTTCGTGTGGGCCATTCTCCTGACCGTGAGCCGCGCGGGGTGGCTCGGCCTCTTTGTGGGCGCCGCCGTGACGCTCGCGGCCGCCCGGCCGGAGCTGCGCCCGATCGGGCGCCGCCGACGGCTGCTGTGGATGGCGGTCGCGGTGGCCGCCGTCGCCGCGCTCTGCTGGCAGCCCCTCGCGGTGCGGATCGGCAGCACGCTGGGCCGCAACGACCCCGGGGTGCTGACCCGGGCGTTCATGTGGCGCACGGCGGCGATCCAGTTCCGCGAGCATCCGTTGCTCGGGACGGGGCCCGCGGGCTACGGCGAATCGTATCTCGAGACCGCCGCGCGCGTCCGCGCGCGGGCGCCGAGCCAGGCCCCGCCCCCGCGTGGGCGGGGCCCGGGCCCGGGGGGCGCCGGCCACGCTTACCCGGTCCCCCCCCCGCGCGCCCGCGCGCGGACCGGCGCGGGTCCCGCGTACGCCGGTATGACCCGCGAGGCGCACAACGACGCCCTGCAGCTCCTCGCCGAACGGGGGCTGCTGGGCGCCGTCGCGTGGCTCGTCGCGTTCGGCTGGCTCGCATGGGGCGCCGCACGACGGCTTGGCCGTCTCGCGGGGGCGCCGCGGATCGAGGCGGCAGCCGCGTGGGGAGCCGTCGCCGCGGTCCTCGTGGAGTCGTGCTTCGGCTTCCCCCTGCGGGTTTTTCCCCCCCCAGCGGGGCGCCAACGGGCGCGGGCGGTCGCGGCGCCCGGGCCGCCGGGCCGGCCCATCCACAAACGCGGGGGGGCGGGGCCGGGGTCGGTCCGGTGGGCG
>CAYHEI010000297.1:0-4484 GCA_964355385.1 uncultured bacterium
CGCCCCGCGCGGGCGACGCCGCCGCGGCCGCCGCGGCGGTCGGCGCGCTCGACCGCCTGCTCGGCTACCACCAGGACCGGCGCGCCCTCTCGTCGGAGCGGATGCTCGTGGCGCTGACGAGCGCATGAAGCGGCCGCTCACCTTCCAGGAGGTCATCGAAACGCTGAACCGCTTCTGGGCGGCGCGGGGCTGCCTCGTCGTGCAGCCGTACGACATCGAGAAGGGCGCGGGGACGTACAATCCCGCGACGGCGCTGCGCGCGCTGGGGCCGCAGCCGTGGAACGCCGCCTACGTCGAGCCGTCGCGCCGCCCGACCGACGGGCGGTACGGCGACAACCCGAACCGGCTCCAGCACTACTACCAGTACCAGGTGATCATGAAGCCGGCGCCCGACGACTGCCAGGACCTGTATCTCGAGTCGCTGGTGGCGCTCGGCATCGATCCGCGGGCGCACGATCTCCGGTTCGTGGAGGACGACTGGGAATCCGCGACGCTCGGCGCCTCGGGGCTGGGCTGGGAAGTGTGGATCGACGGGATGGAGTGTACCCAGTTCACCTACTTCCAGGAGTTCGCGGGGTTCACGGTGGATCCCGTTCCCGTCGAGCTGACGTACGGGCTGGAACGGATCGCGATGTTCCTGCAGAACGTGGACAACGTCTACGACCTCCTCTGGACCACGATGACGGTGGAGGGCAAGCCCGTTCCGGTCAGCTACGGTGACGTCCACCTGCGCACCGAGCGGGAGTTCTCCGCGTACAACTTCGAGCACGCCGACACCGACATGCTCTTCCGGCACTTCACCGATCACGAACAGGAGGCCAAGAAGCTCGTCGAGGCGGGCCTCCCGCTCCCCGCGTACGACCAAGTCTTGAAGTGCTCGCACACGTTCGGCTTGCTCGACGCGCGAAGCGCGATCAGCGTCGGCGAGCGCGCGCGCTTCATCGGCCGGGTGCGGACGCTCGCGCGCCTCGTGGCGCAATCCTACGATGAGAAGTACGGCTCCGGCGACGGCGACCCGGGCGCCCTTCCAGGGCGGGTCGCCTAGTGTCCGGAGGACGCAGTCCGAAGGACGGCCGGCCCAAACGCGCTGACCTGCTCTTCGAGATCGGGACGGAGGAGATCCCGGCCCGCTTCCTCCCGTCCCTCCGGCGGCAGCTCGCCGTGCTGGCGGAGCGCGAGCTGAGGAACCACGAGGCGCTCGATCCGGGCGCGATCACGACGTTCGCCACGCCACGCCGCCTCGTGCTCCTGGCGCGCGGGATGGCGGACCGGCAAGTGGACCGCACGGTCACCCAGCCGGGTCCGTTCAAGTCGCAGGGCTACGACGTCCAGGGCAGGCCGACGCCCGCGGCGGAAGGATTCGCCCGCAAGCACGGCGTCGGCGTGGCGGACTTGAAAGAGATTCCCGACCCGAAGGGGCCGCGCCTCGCCTACGTCGTCGCCCTGAAGGGGAAGGCGGCGCGCGAGGTGCTCCCCGCCGCCCTGGAGCGGGTCCTGCGCGGGCTGGAGTTCCCCAAGAGCATGCGCTGGCCCGGGAGCCCCGCGCCCTTCGCCCGTCCGGTCCGGTGGCTGCTCGCGCTGCTCGGTTCCACGCCGCTCACGCTCGCGTGGGGCCGGGTCGCAGCCGGGAAGACGACCCGGGGCCGCCGCTTCTTCCATCCACGCCCGCTGCCGGTGGCTTCGGCCGCGGCGTACGCGGGGGTGCTCAAGCGCGCCGGGATCGTCCTGGACGTGCAGGAACGCCGCGCGTTGATTCAACGCCAGGCCGAGGCCCTCGCCGCCAAGGCGGGAGGGCGGGTGCTCTGGAACCAGGAGCTGCTGGACGAGGTCGCGGATCTGGTCGAGGCCCCCGTCGCCGTGCTCGGTTCCTTCCCGGCGGACGCGCTGGAAGTGCCCCAGCCGGTCCTGGTGGCGTCCATGGAGGAGCATCAGCGGTACTTCCCGGTGGCGGGGAAGGACGGCCGGCTCCTGCCGAAGTTCGTGACCATCGCGAACGGCGTCGCGACGGCGCACGTCACGGCCGGCAACGAGCGCGTGCTGAAGGCCCGGCTCGCCGACGCGCGGTTCTTCTTTACGGAAGATCGCAAACACGGGCTCGAAGTGCACGGGAGGCGGCTGGACGGCGTGGTCTGGCAGGCCAACGCGGGCTCGATGGCGGACAAGGCCCGCCGGCTCGAAGCCCTCGCCCACTGGATCGCGGCGCGGGTCGGCGCGAGAGAGGGGGTTGCGTGCCGTGCGGCCGAGCTGGCGAAGGCGGACCTGGTGACGCACATGGTCGGGGAGTTCCCCATGCTGCAGGGGATCACGGGCGGGCTCTACGCCGCCGCCGACGGGGAGCCCGCGGGCGTGGCCGAGGCCATCCGCGACCACTACAAGCCGGCCGGGCCCGGCGACGACGTCCCCGCGACGCCGGAAGGATGCGTCGTCGCGCTCGCCGACAAGCTGGACCAGCTCGCAGGGCACTTCGCGCTCGGCCACGCGCCCTCCGGGGCGGCGGACCCGTACGGGTTGCGGCGGGCGGCCGTCGGCGTTGTGCGCATTCTGACGGAGCAGGCTTGGCATGTCGGTCTTCGTGAAGTCTTTGCGCTGGCCGCGAACATGTTCATTTCCGGGTTGCAGGTGACGGTGGAGGCCCAGGGCTTCGCGCGGGCGTTCATTCGCGGGCGGGTGGCGACGATCCTCGAGGAGCAGGGGTTCGCGCACGACGAGATCGCGGCGGCCCTGGTGGACTTCGACGACGTCGTCCTCGCCGCGGGCCGGATCCGCGCGCTCGCCGTGCTCAAGGCGGAGCCGGGTTGGCGGGAGACGATGCTCGCGCTCTCGCGCGTCACGAACATCCTGCCCAAGGGCTTCGCGGGCGGGGAGGTCGCGGGCGAATCGCTGGAGGGACCGGAGCGCGTGCTGTTCGACGCGCACGCGGCCGTGCGGCTCGAGGCCGAACAGCTTCGCGACCGCGGCGAGTTCGAGGCGCTGTACCGCCTGCTGGCGACGCTGAAGCCGCCCATCGACCGGTTTTTCGACGCGGTGCTGGTCATGGACAAGGACGAATCCGTGCGGAATCGCCGTCTGGCGTTGTTGCATCGCGTGGCCGGGACGATCCGGCTGTTTGCCGACGTCAAGGCCCTCGCGCTGGGTTGAGGGGAGCCGTTTCCGGGCCTAGTTGACGTTCTTGCTATCCTGTATCCCATGAGTTCGTTCCGGCCCGCCCGCCTGGGAGCGGCGGCGTGCCTCCTGTTCTCGCTCGTGCCCCCGGCCCACGCCGGCTACTTCCGCGTCGCGCATGAGGGCGGCGCGTGGTGGCTCGTGGACGGCGCGGGCAAGCCGTTTCTTTCGAAGGGGCTGGACGTCGTGAGCATGGGGGAGACGCCGGCCAAGTTCAAGGCGTCGAATCCCGGCTACTGCGCGCTGTGCCGGTATCCCTCCGCGGAGGCGTGGGCGCAGGCCACGGGGAAGCGGATGGCGGCGTGGGGCTTCAACACCGTCGGCGGCCACAGTGGCAAGGAAGCCGAGCGGCTGGTTCCCGGCCCGTTCGCCGTCGCGCTGACGCTGGGTATCTGGATGGGGGTGCCCTGGGCGGACCCCGCGTCCAAGGAGGCCAAGGCCAAGTACGCGGAGCTCGCGGGGGAAGCCGCCGCCGCGTGGCGGAACGAACCGCGCTTGATCGGCTACTTCATGGACAACGAGCTGGGGTGGTGGGACGAGGCGGTCTTCACGTTCTGGCTGAGCAAGGGGTGGGACGAGCGGGTCAAGCGGGTGCTGTGGGGCTTCCTGGCCGCGGAGTACCACGGTGACGTCCGGCGGTTCGCCGCCGACCTGTCCGTCACGCCCGCCCCGAAGACGTTTGCGGACCTGAAGCCGGAACTCAAGACCGTGAAGCTGGCGCCGGGCCGTCGCCCGCTCGTGCTCGAGCGGTTCATGGAGTGGTTCGCGGACGAGTACTACGCAACGGCTGCCGCGGCGATCCGCAAGGCGGACCCGAATCACCTGCTGCTCGGCGACCGCTACGCGAGCTACTACTCGCAACCGGTCGCGCGCGCCGCGGGCCGGCACATGGACGTGGTGTCCACGAACTACAACACGTTCGCGAAATCCGGCTGGATCGCCCCGTCGTTCTTCGACACCTTGTACCGGCTCGCGCGGAAGCCGCTCATGGTGACCGAGTACTACTTCGCGGCGATGGAGAACAACTCGGGGAACCGGAACCGCAGCGGGCCCTTCATGGTCGTGCGGACTCAGGCCGAGCGCGTGGCGGGCGCGCGCGCGATGACGGAGCGGCTGGCCGCCCTCCCCTTCCTCGTCGGGTATCACTGGTTCCAGTACACCGACGAACCCCGGTTCGGACGCGGGGACGGCGAGGACTTCAACTTCGGGGTCGTGGACATTCAGGACCAACCGTACCCGGGCCTCGTCGCGGCGGTCACGGAGGCCAACGGCCGGGCGGAGGCCCTGCACCGGGCCGGCGGCCCGTCCCGAGGGCTCCGGCG
>CAYHEI010000298.1:0-4482 GCA_964355385.1 uncultured bacterium
CCACTTCGAGAACAGGGCTAGAACGCACCGCCCAGGCCGAACCGGCCGTGCAGGGCGAGATTCGCGACGTCCGCATGGCCCCCCGCGACGGAGACCCGCGCCGCCCCGGCTGTCAGGGTGGTCTCGATCGTCGCGTACAGGGGCCCGGCGATCCACACCCGCGTGCCCCCGCCGATCTGCGCTCCGATCCCCGCCGTTTCGAATCCGAGGTAGCCGCGGCCGCGGTCGCGCCGCCGGTTGCGGATCTCCGTTTCGGGGTGGGCGATGACCGCGCCGCAGCCCAGCCGCCACATGAAGCCGGGCAGCGCCCAGGCCCGGTTCACGAAGAGGAAGTTGTAACCGTGCGACACGTTGAAGAGCTGGACCTCCGGCGGCTTGTTGGTGAGCTGGAGTTTGTGGTGCACCACCTCGAACTCCCAGGCCGCGTCCCGCTTCCAGCGGCCCACGCGCCCCGCGTAGTACGGCGCCTCCTCGAAGGGCATCGTCTTGTACTTCGCCTCCTCGACCATGATGTCGGGCTCGCCGTTCTGCCGAATGAGCAGCCCGGTTTGAGCCTGCCAGGCGCTGCCGAGAAAGCCCTCGACCGACCACGCGGGGACCTCCGCGACGGGAGGTCGTCCCAGCAGCGCCGCAAAGCCGCCGGCCACGAGCATGCTTCCGATTCCGGAACCCATCAGGGAATCATACGCTCCGGCCGCGGTCGCCGCCGCCGGTCCTCAGCACTCCGAATGGCCGCAGGAATGGCACTTCTTGCAGCCTTCCTCCATCACGAACGTGGCGTTGCCGCACGTGGGGCACAGGTCCGCAGCGGGCCCCATCCCGGGCGCGACCGCGGCGGCGTCGGGCCCGCGCTCGCCGAGGTACTCGAAGAGCACGCGGGCGATCCCGTCCGCCAGGGACCGCACGCGGTCCGCGCCCAGCCCCAGGGAGCGGCTGCCGCCGATCCCGGTCAGGTCCCGCGCGATCCCGCGCAGCCGCTCGCGCGGTGCCTGCGAGGCCTCGGCGCGCAAGGCGAAGGAGATCAGGCGGCCGATCGCCTCGGCGTCGGCGATGATGTCGCTGCCCGACTTTCCGACGGTCACGAACACCTCGAGGGGGGCGCCGTCGGAATCCTCGTTGACGGTCACGTAGGCGCGGCCCACGGGCGTGTGCACGAGCGTCGTGGTCCCGCGGACCTTCACGGGGCGGCGCTTGACCGCGGGACGGGCGACGGCCGGGGCGACGGGAGCGGGGGCGGGCGTCTCCACGAGGCCCGCGTTGAGCACCTGCACGCCCTTGCAGCCGTCGCGGTAGACCGTGATGCCGAGGCAGCCGGACTCGTAGGCCAGGAGGTACGCCCGGCGGACCTCCTCCTCGGTCGCGTCGTGCCGCAGGTTGATCGTCTTGGAGACGCCGTTGTCCGTCTGGCCCTGGAAGGCGGCCTGGTGGCGGATATGCCATTCCTGCGCGACCTCATGGGCGGTGACGAAGACCCGGCGGACCTCGTCCGGAATGCCCGCGACGCCGCGGACGGTTCCGCGCTTGAGGACCCCCTCGCGCACGGCGGGAGTCAGGAAGCCGGCCGTCCGGCCGGCCTCCTCGAAGACCGGGTTGACGAACGTGAGGCGCCGTTCGCCGGCGACGTGGGAGTACGCGATCGCGAAGAGCGGCTCGATGCCCGAGGAACAGCCGGCGATCATGCTGATCGTTCCCGTCGGGGCGATCGTCGTCACGGTCGCGTTGCGCCGGGGCTTCCCGTCGGCGTAGATGCTCCGCGCCCAGTTCGGGAAGGCGCCGCGCTCCTCGGCCAGTTTCTCCGTGGCGTCGCGGGCGGCTTCGTTCACGGCCTTCATGACCTCGCCGGCCAGCTCCACCGCCTGCTCGCTGTCGTACGGAACGCCGAGGTGCAGCAGGAGATCGGCCCACCCCATCACCCCGAGGCCCACGCGCCGGTTGGCTTTCACGCAGGCGTCGATCTCCGGGAGCGGAAACGGGTTGGCCTCGATCACGTCGTCCAGGAAACGGATGCCCAGCCGCACGCTTTCGCGCAACTCGGTCCAGTCGACGGCGGGACTGCCGGGACTCCCGACGAGGAATTGCGCGAGGTTGAGCGAGCCGAGGTTGCACGCTTCGTTCGCGTACAGCGGCTGCTCGCCGCACGGGTTCGTGGCCTCGACCACGCCGAGCGCGGGTGTCGGGTTGGCGGGCCCGCGGTTCACCTGATCGATGAAGACGACGCCGGGATCCCCGCTCTCCCATGCCGAGTGGACGATCCGGTCGAACACGTCACGGGCGCGGAGCCGCCCGGCCGCCAGGCCGGTGTGTGGCGCGATGAGGTCGTACTCGCCGTCGTCCGCCACGGCGCGCATGAACGCGTCCGTGACCGCGACGGAGATGTTGAAGTTGGAAATCTGCCGGTCGAGGAGGGCCCGGCGGACGGTGGCGGCGTCCGCGGTGGGCAGGCGGCCTTCGACGAGTTTGAACAGGGCGACGCCCGGCTCGTCCAGCGCGCGCTTGCACTCGATGAACTCGAGAATGTCGGGGTGGTCCACGCGCAGGATCCCCATGTTCGCGCCGCGCCGCGTCCCGCCCTGCTTGACCGCCTCGGTCGCGGCATTGAACACGCGCAAGAAGCTGACCGGGCCGCTCGCCCGCCCGCCCGTCGTCTTGACCTCGCTGTCTTTCGGACGCAGCCGCGAGAAGGAGAAGCCGGTGCCTCCGCCCGACTGATGGATCACGGCGGCGCGGCGCACCGCTTCGAAGATCTCGTCGATCGAGTCGCCGATCGGCAGCACGAAGCACGCGGAATATTGGAGGCCGTTGCCCTTCCCGGCGTTCATGAGCGTCGGCGAGTTCGGCAGGAACCGCCCCGTCACCATGAGGCGTTCGAACGCGCTCGCCACTTCCTCGACGGCTTCGGGGCTGCGCCCCCAGGCGGTCTCCGCCCCGGCGATGGCGTGCGCCACCCGCCGGAACATCTCCTCGGGTGTCTCCACCACCCGTCCCTCGCGGCGAATGAGATAGCGTTCCGCGAGGACCCGCCGCGCCGCCTCCGTCCCCTGCCACGTCAATGAACCCAAGAGCCCGTCCTGCACCTGTCCCATGGATCCTCCCCCCAGCCCGTTGGTTTGGAGGACACGAGGGGGAGGGATGACCATCCCCGCCCCCTTGTGTCCGCCAGACATCCCACCACAAGGGTTGGGGGTTGTCGCTGACTTTGGTCAGCAACACGGTACTTCTGATTTTGGTCAGGGTATTCGGAATGGACAGATGCGACCATCGGGACCATGCCGATGCCGCGACTGGACCGCATCGTAACACGCGGGGGGGATCGGGGGATGACCTCGCTGGGGAACGGCCGCCGGGTGCCCAAGACCGACGCGCGCGTCGAGGCGCTCGGCGCGGTCGACGAGCTGAACTCTCTCCTGGGCGTGGCGACGCTCGCCTGGCCCCGCGCTTGGTGGCCGACCGCCCGCGCGCTTCAGCAGGATCTCTTCGATCTCGGGGCGGACCTCGCAATGGGCAAGGCGTCCGGCCGTCGCCCCGCCCTCACGCTGGACCATGCCGCGCGGCTGGAGGCCTTGATCGAACGGGAGCAGCGTCGCCTGCCCGTCCTGAACAGCTTCGTGCTGCCGACGGGCACGTCCGCCGCCGCGTGGTGCCACCTCGCGCGCGCGGTGTCTCGGCGCGCCGAGCGCCGCGTCGCCGCGGCCGCCGGGGCGGGCGTGCTCCTGGTCTACCTGAACCGGCTGTCGGACTTCCTCTTTGTACTCGCCCGGACATTGAACCGCCGCGGGACCGGCGACGTCCTCTGGAATCCCGCCCGCGCGCGCCGCGCCCCGAAGCGGTGACCGGGGTCAGTTCGGCCGATTGAGAAGAATCATCGCTGCGGGGTGCGCGTCCGTCTAAGCTCGACCCACAACTGAACCCTGCGATCCGGACGAAGGGAACGCCGTGTGAATCGGCGACGGCCCCGCCACTGTCAGCGCAGACGACACCGGCAGATGCCACTGGGACATCCTGGGAAGGCGCCGGTCGAGGATGACGCGCGAGTCAGGAGACCTGACCGGATCGCTGTCCGCAACCGGGATCTCCGCGAGGTGACGGAGCCTGGGCCATCCGGCCTGCGCTGCTCGAGCGCGTCCAGGGCTTCGTCCTCGTGCATCCCCAGGAGAATACGCATGACGAGGGTCATCCGCGTGCTGATCTGCTGCTGTCTGCCGTCCTTCCCAGCCGCCGCCGAGCCGACGCCGGAGTCTCCCGGAGCGGTTCCCGCGGACGACGAGGTCGTCCAGCTCGGGGAGATCGTCGTCACGCCCGCGCGGTCGCCCCACCGGCTGGCCGAGACCGCCGACGCCGTCGCGGTCGTGGGTGCGCGCGAGGCGAAAGCGAACAACGCGCGCGATCTCGCCGGGATGCTCGCGGGAGCTCCGGGCGTCGAGGTGACGCGGTACGGTGGACCGGGGTCCGCGGCCGCGATCACGATGCGCGGCGCGACGGGCC
>CAYHEI010000299.1:0-4480 GCA_964355385.1 uncultured bacterium
TGACTTTGGGGTGCAGGTGTTCGTCAAGGTGACGCTGAGCACCCTGGGGATGCAGGCCATCGTGGGGCAGGACATCATCGACGGGTCCATCAACGGGCTCACGACGGTCATCGTCGTGGGCGCGGACGTGAAGCTCAAGAAGGAACCGCCGTTCCAGGTGTCCGCGTCGGGCGACCAGGTCCAGTTCAAGATCTGCTGGAGCAACTACTCCTCGGCGACCGCCACGACGTTCACGATCAACGACGCGATCCCCAACGGGACGATCTACGTCCCCGACGTCCTCTCGAACCACTTCTGCGGGGCGACCAAGGGCTTCGGCGCGGCCACCGCGGCCTACTCGACGGACGGCGGCATCGGCTACACGTCGATGCCCGTGGGAGGCCCGGCGACCACGGGGGTGACAAATCTGCGCTGGACGATTCCGACGGTGGGCGTGATGACGACCGGCTGCGTCTGCTTCAAAGTGACCGTCAATTAGGGAGGCGTGCCTGGGCGGCCTGCGGTCAATGTAGCTCCCGCATGACCGCGAACACGACCCCGCCCGCATTGCCGGGCGATTGCCATGCGGCGACAAGCGGCGCACCGGACGGGGCGGAAGCCACCACCGGCCAGGCACCGCGGCCGAGATCCGCAGGCGCGGCGCCGGGCGCGACCAACCGGATCGTCTCGCCGGCTTTCCAGACGCGGTAGACGCCGCCGGGGCCCGAGGCTGCCCAAGGCTGGCCGGCCTCGCCGAGCGACCGCTCCGTTCCTCCGGGCGAGCACTCGTACAGCGTCCCTTCGCGCTCCCAGAGGGTCAGCAGCCTCCCGTTGGGTTCCGGGGCAAGCGTCCCCGCCTTCATCGGACAACCGTCAAGCGGCCACGTGCCCACCCCGAGCTTGCGTGCCTTGCCGAAGGTCCGTCCCCCATCCGCGGAGGAGGCCAGCCACATGTCGCGCGAGCCCTTGAGCCAGTTGCGCCACAGCACCGCGAACCCGCCCTTCCCGTCCGGCGACGCAGCGGGGGCACAGCATTCGCAAGTGTGTCCATCGGGGGAGGCGTACACCTTGACGTTCTTGGACCACGTCACGCCGCCATCCATGGAGCGGGCCGCGTAAATCTTCGTCCCTTTCGTTCGGCCGTCCAACCATGTCGCAAGGAGCGTGCCGCCGTCGGAGGCCAGCGCGTGCATGCCCTCCACGGCCGACTTCTCCACGTCGTTCACTTTGGTCGGCGCGCTCCACGTGGTCCCGCGATCCGTCGATCGCCACGCCCAGAGATTGCCGTTTCCATGCGAGATCGCGAGCACCACCAGTGTCGCGCCCGCGAACGCGATGCGCGGTCCCCGCCGCATCCCCAGCGCGAGTCCCTCGACCCGGGCGATCTCCACCGCGGGAGCGAACGTCTTTCCGCCGTCCGCGGAGACCCGGCAGAGAACCCGGCCGGGCGCGGTGTCGGACGCCGGCGTGCCGTAGACGACCGCGACCGCGCCGTCCGCGGACACCGCCGCTTGAGGCTGCCGTCCCTCCGCGGCGAGTTCCACGGGCGCCGGCTGAGAGGAGCCAGCTACCCGCGCGGCGACCAGGAGCCACGCAAGGAGTGCACACGATCGCCTCTTCATGCGGAATCGCGTGCTATCCACCAGAGATGAAATCGTAACAAACGAGCCTCAACTCCTCCCGCTTCAGGAGCGTGGCCGCCACCGGCGGCACGGCCGCCCGCTCGCCGAACCGCAATTGAAGCGCCTCCACCCCCTCGACCAACCTCCCGCTCGAGCCGTCCTTCTGGAACTGCTTGAGAAGGTCGCGTAACGCCTTTGCCTGGACGCTCCCCAGGGGCTCCCCGAGCCAGCGGATGAGCCGCACGACGCGCGCGCGGGAGAGGTCGGGATGGTTCACGAGCCCTTGCAGAACCGTCGCGACTGCCTGCTGGATGGGATCGAGCGGCGGGGGCACGGCCTGGACCGCCTGCTGGGCCTGGACGGAGCGCAGGATGTCCTCGATGGCGAGTTCTTGGAGCCGGAACACGGATCGGTTGACCTCAGAATCGACCACCCGCGGTGTGCCGCGATCGCATTCGATCCGCTTCGCGATCAAGAAACGGTTGCCTTCGACTCGGCCCCGCCGGAGCATTTCTCTCGCGTGGCCGCTCAACCCGATCTCGGTGAGAGGATTTGCATCTAGGTATTTCCCCTGGGTGAGGTCCACGTAACGCCAGAAGTGTCGCTGTCCCTCGCCATCTTTGGCTTTGAATGCAAAGAAGACTCCCGTCGCGCCCGCCTTGACCAGCCCGGAGTGAATCCCGTCCGGAAGCCGTTCCAGCGCATCGCGGCCATCCGATCCGATCGCGGCTCGCAACGTTTGAAGGAGGGTCTCGCTGCTCGCGAGCTGAACCATCTGCTCTTCCTCCTCGATCACCGCCCCGTCCTCGTCCCGGATGCGCCTGAGCGTGTTGAAGCTCCGGGGGTGGACGGTTTCCCCCAGCACGCTGGCGTCCAGGAACCCCAGACTGTCGATACGGGTGATTTTCTCGGTGAGGCGCTCGACGAGCCCCAGCAGGTCCTCCAGGCCCTCCTCCGGAAACATGTTCGCGACCAGGAGCACCGGGGCATCCTGGCCGAGCCGGTCAATGCGCCCGGCCCGCTGGACCATCTTCGTGGGGTTCCAATGCAGGTCGTAGTTGAGCAAGGTCGCGCAGTCCTGAAGGTTCTGCCCCTCGGAGAGGACGTCCGTGGAGACCAGGATGTCGATCTCATGCTCCGTGCCCTTCCACTCCGGCCGCCTGTTCGCGACGGGCGCGAACCCCTGGACGAGGCGCTTGCGGTCCTCCGGGTCCGCCCCGCTGTCCATCCGGCGGATCTTCACCCCGGCGAGCTTCTCCCGCACCACCTTCCCGACCGGTGAGGATTCGTCGGTGAGCTGCTTGTGGACGTAGCGAGCGGTGTCGCGGTAGTGCGTGAAGAGCAGGAGCTTCTTCCCCCTCATCTCGCCCGTGAGCAGGTCCACGAGCCCGGCGAGTTTCGCGTCCTCCACCGGTTTGATGGCCGCCACCCGGCGCCAGAGGTCGGAGAGAATCTTCACGTCCCCCTGCACGGCCTCGTGCAGCTTCCGCAGCTCGAACGCCGCGGGGTCCACCGTCTCCATCGCCGCCAGGGCGGCCTGGGCCTCCACGCTGGCGTCCATTTCCGCCGCCAGCGAGGCAGGCACCGCATCGTCTTCCTCTTCCTCCCGCGCAAGGTACCGCATCGCCTTCTGGAAATCCCCCGACCTGAGCAGCTTGCCCCCCAGGAGGTAGCTCTCGAACGTCTGGAAGAACTTCAGCGCGCGGTCCAGGCTGATCCGGAACGCCGCGACGCTCGACTCGAACCGCTTGAGGTACTGACTCTTGAAGATGCCGACCAGCGCCTCCTGCCGCCCCGCCTCCATCTCGTCCCGGCCGGAGTCGGGTTTCTTGTACGCTTCCAGGTTGTACGGCGCGAGGACGAGCCCATCCACCCCGCGCACGACGTCGGCGTAGATGCCCCGGTAGGTCTTTTCCAGGTCGTACCGGACCGTCTTCATCCGGCGCTCGGGGAAGCGGACCGGCTGGCCGTTCACGGTCGCGTCGGGGTACGCCTTGCGGATGAACGACCGGGTCCGGCGCACGACGATCTCCTCCAGGAGGTTGAAGATCGCCGCCGCGCGCTCGCCCGAGACGAAATCCCGCCTCGCCCCCTGGAAGTACTTGAACAAGTCCCCGATCCCGCATCCCGCGAAATATGCCCGGTTGCCCTGGGCGATCAGCGCGAGCTGGTGGTAGAGGTCGAAGAGGTCGTTGTTGACGGGCGTGGCGGACATGAGGATCACTTTCTTGCGTCCCCCCGCCAGCCCCTTCCCCCCGTTGCCGGTGACCACGGATTCCAGCGCGCGGTACCGCTGCGACACCTGGCTGCGGAAGTTGTGGGACTCGTCCACCAGCACCACGTCGGCGGCCATGCGCGGCACGGGGTCGAACTCCGGCCGGCCCATCTCTTCCTGCGTGAGGATTTCCGCCGCGATCGTGGCCGACCGCAGCTCGCGCTCCCACATGTCCTTGAGGCTCGCGGGGCACACCACGAGCGCCTTCATGCGCTGGTGGTAGGCGTAGTCCTCCAGGAGCTTCTTCCCGATCCACGTCTTGCCCAGCCCCACCGAGTCGGCGATCATGACGCCGTCGTACCGCCCGAGAATCTTGCGCGCCTTCTTGACCGCGTCCTCCTGGAACTCCGTTAAGTCCACCGCCGACCGCGTGCCGGATGCCTCCTCCCCGCCCAGGTCGCCTTGGAAGTACTCGAAGAGGGCCTTCAAGTAGACCTCGTACGGCGTGTACAAGCGCTTGCCGAACTTGGAGGCGTCCAGGATGGCGACCAGCTCGTCCTTGAAGTCCCGTGCCTCTTCCCACTGCCGGCGGTACCACTGCTCCAGCTCGATGATCGCCCGCGCCCCCACTTCCGATTTCAAGAGTTGCCGGTTCACGGGCGCG
>CAYHEI010000300.1:0-4477 GCA_964355385.1 uncultured bacterium
CCGAGAGCGCGAGGCGCATGGCGCACCAGCGAAGCAAGGGGATCCGGGACAAGAGGGCGTCGAGGGGAAGAAGGGCCGTGACGGCCGCCCGGCCGAAGCGGTGGGGGATCCAGTTCAGCGCCGAGAGCGATTCGATCGCGAATCCCGCCGCCGTGACGCGGCGGCGCCAGCCCCAGGGGGTGGACTGAAGGAGCTGACTGGTCCAGAGCCGCGCCTTGCGCCATTCCTTGAGCGCGAGCAGGTGATATGGAAGGTACAGGACGTAGTTCATGTCGATCAGCAGCAGGCGCCCGCCGGGAACCAGGACGCGCCGGGCCTCGGCGAGGGCGCGGTCCTTGTGGACGCAGTAGGAGAGCGCGTTCTTGGCCACCACGACGTCGAACGACGCGTCGCGGAAGGGCAGCCGCTCCGCATCGGCAACCACGGCGAGCTCCAGGCCGTTGCGCTCTCGGCCGAAGCGCAGCATCCCGAGTGCGAGGTCGGAGGCGACGACCTCGGCGGACATCTTCGCCAGCGCGCGGGTGAGGAGGCCCGTTCCCGCCCCGAGTTCCAGCACGCGCTCGCGGCCCGTCAGCCGGGCGCGCAGCCAGGGGACGTACTTCTCCCGGATCGCCCAGGCGCCGCCCGGCCGGCCGATGCCGTGGCCCTGCTCGTACGCCGGCGCCGCGGCGTCGTAGTACGAAGCGATCGAACTGGTCGTGGGGTCCGCGGGCGCGGCGAGCAGCGGAATGCCGTCCGCGGTCGCGAACCGCGCTCCGCAGCCGGGGCAGGCGAGTCGGCCGTCGCCGGCCGCGAGCGTGCTCGCGCCGCACGCGGGGCACCGCAGCAGCGGGAGGAGGCGGGTATAATCCGGGTCAGCGATGGCGGAAGTCGGCGATCACGCGGTCGTGTTCATCACGGCGTCCAGCCCCGCGGAGGGGACGAGGATCGCGGACGCGCTGGTGCACGAGAAGCTCGCCGCGTGCGTGAATCAGGTGCCGGGCGTCGTCTCGACGTACTGGTGGCAGGGCAAGGTGGAGCGCGCCACGGAGGTGCTGCTCATCGCCAAGACCGGCCGGCCGCTCGTGGAACCCCTGATCGCCCGGGTCAAGGAACTGCATTCCTACGCCGTCCCCGAGGTCATCGCGCTACGCATCGAGCACGGCAACCCCGACTACCTGAAATGGATCGATGAGGTGACGGGCTAAAACTCGATTTCCGTGACCGTGAAATCGGGCTTGTAGGTGACGCGTACGACCATCCGGAGCTTCTTCTTGCCGACCACGGTGATCGGGGCCGACCGCGCGGCGGCCAGGAGCTGGACGGCCGCGACGTTGCTGGCGTCGAGCTTGAACGCCGAGGGCGCGCCGGACTCGGTCGGGGTGATCTCGAAGTAGACCTTGCCGGCGTTCGGGCCCGCGAGCGAGAGCGTGATGATCTTGACCGGCCCGGTGCTGATCGCGACGTCTTCGTCGGCCAGCGAGCGGGCGGTCCACAGGGCCGCCGCGACGGCGACTCCGAGGGTCAGGGCGCAGACGGTCAGGGTTCGGCGTTTCATGGAATTCCTCCTCTGGTTCGAACGACGTGAGTCCAGGCTAGCGAAGCCGGTTCCGGGGCGTCAAGGGTTTCCGCCACACCTGCGCCAGCGTTTGCGGGAGAATGCCGCGCCGGCGCCGCGGAAGATGGAACTCCAAGCCGGTGGCCTCCGGAGACTCCTCGGCCCGCTCCAGCACCAGCCCCGCCCCCGCCAGGGCGTTGAGGACGTCCGAGAGCTTCCAGGCCGTTTCGGCCTTGGGCGACTTCGGGCCGCCGCGCTTCAGCCACCACCAGCCGCTCCACGCCCGGGGGCGCTGGTCGAAGTAATCCCACCCGACGGACGGCGCGCGGCGGCCCCGCTGGACCAGGCAGTTGAGGAAGGGGTGCTCGTCGCAGATGAGCAGCGTGCCGCCCGGCTTCAGCACGCGCGCGAGGCCGCGCGCCCAGGGTCCGAGGTCGTGCAGCCACACGAGCGCGCCGCGGCTGGTATAGGCGAGGTCGAAGGACGCCGGGCGCAAGGGAAGGCGCGTCGCGTCGGCGCGCTGGAAATCCGCCCGGAGGCCGGCCGCGGCCGCCCGCGCCCGCGCCGCGGCGATGCGCTTCTCGGCGATGTCCACGCCCGTGACGCGGGCGCCCAGGACGGCCCAGGAGAGCGTGTCCTCGCCCGCGCCGCATTGAAGATGCAGGAGCGTCTTCCCGCGCACCGGGCCCATCAACCGGCGTTCCAGCGGCCAGAGCGTCAGCCGACCGCGACGAAAGAACGCGGGGGTGAGATCACGATGGAAGGAGGAGGCCTGAAGCCGGTCCGAAACGTCATTCCATGCTCTCCGATTCAGCGCCGCGACCTGGGCGCGGCGAACGGACTTCACCGGGCCGCGCGCAGGGCTTTGAGCAAATCCGCGCCGAGGACGCCGGTGGCGACCTCGACCGCGGGGCCGGTCATCGTGAGGTTCCAGTCGGGAGCGATGCCGATGCGCAGCCGACCGCCGGGCATGGACACCGTCACGTCCGGCCCCAGCAGCCCGAGCCGTCGCCCGGCCGCCGCGACCGCGCACGAGCTCGAGCCCGACGCCCGGGTTTCCCCGGCGCCGCGCTCCCAGATGAGCGCCTCGACGAGGCCCGGCCGCCGCACGCGGGCGAACTGCACGTTGACGCGCTCCGGGAAGAGCGGGTGCCGCTCGATGAGCGGGCCGAGCCGGCGAAGCTCCTCCGGGTCGAGCCGCCGCATGAAGAAGACCGCGTGGGGGTTGCCGACGGACACCCCGGTGAAGACCAGCGTCCGCCCGCCCGCGGTCAGCAGCACGCGGTCCGTCGGGCGCGCGGGGCCCCGCAGCGGGAGCGTGCGGCTCTCGAACCGGGCCCGGCCCATGTCTACGGTGATGGCGCGGCCGTGGAGGCGGGCGACGATCGGTCCGCCCGTCGTCGCGATCGCGTAGCGGGTCCGGCCGGGCAGGCCGTACCGCGCGAGGTAGCGGGCGAAAATGCGGGCGCCGTTGCCGCTCTTCTGCGCCTCGCTCCCGTCCGGATTGAAGATGCGCATGCGCGCGTCCGCGCCGCGCGCGCGTTCGTGCAGGAGGATGCCGTCGCTGCCGATGCCGAGATGGCGGTCGCAGAAGAGCCGGATGGCGGCGGGCGTCAGGCGGAATCCCAGGGTTCCCGCCCGCAGCACTGCGTAGTCGTTCCCCAGCCCGTGGCCCTTGAAGAACCAGTTCCGGCGCGTCACAGGAGCGCGCCGTGGAGGACGAGACTGGCGACGGAGAAATAGATCACGACCCCGGTCACGTCCACCAGCGTGGCGACGAACGGCGCCGAGGCCGCGGCGGGGTCCAGCCCCAGCCGGCGGAGGAGGAACGGCAGCATCGAGCCCGTCAGCGTGCCCCAGAGGACGACGCCGATCAGGCTCACGCCAACGGTCACCGCGAGCAGGAGGTAGTGCTCGCCGTACATCGGGCTCCACTGCTGCCAGGCGACGATGCGGATCATGCCGATGGCGCCGAGGATCGTCCCCAGCGCGAGGCCGAAGAGCATCTCGCGCCGCAGGACGCGCCACCAGTCCCGCAGGCGCATTTCCCGCAGCGCGAGCGAACGAATGATGAGCGTCGTCGCCTGCGAGCCGGTGTTTCCTCCGGAGCTGATGATGAGGGGGATGAAGAGCGCCAGGACCACGGCTCGCTGGATCTCCCCCGCGAAGTGGCTCATCGCCGAGGCGGTGAGCGTCTCCCCGATGAAGAGGACCGTCAGCCAGCCCGCGCGCTTTTTCAGGAGTTCCATGAACCCCAGGGAGAAATAGGGCGCGTCGAGGGCTTCGCTGCCGCCTAGCTTCTGGATGTCCTCGGTGGCTTCCTTCTCCACGATCCGCACGATGTCATCCGTGGTGACGATCCCGATGAGCCGCCCACCGTCGTCCACCACCGGCGCGGCGCTGAGGTCGTAGCGCTCGAACAGCCGAGCCGCCTCCTCCTGGTCGGCCGTGGGCAGGATCTTGATGAGGTCCACCGACGAGGCCATCTCGGCGAGCCGCATGTCCGGCGGAGCGGCGAGCAGGTCCCGCAACTCCACCGCGCTGACCAGCGTCCCGTCCTTCCCCACGATGAACAGCATGGAGACGGGCATCGCCGAACCCGGACGGAGCATGGCCTGGAAGCGCTCCAGCGCCTGCTTCGCTGTCAGCGAGGACTCCAGCGGGACGGACGGAGTGTGCATGAGGCTTCCGACGGTCCCTGCGGGATAGGAAAAGGCGTGCAGTACCGGCACGCTCGCGCCCTCCTTCGTGAGGAACCGGCTGAGCTTGCGCAGCGTGCGGGGGTGCAGGCCCCGGATGAGCCGGTGGACCTGCTCGGGCACCGCGGGCACCGGGCCGCCTCCGTCCGGCGCGGAGCTGGGCAGTCCCGAGAGGTCCGGGCCGGGTCCGGCCGCCTTGAGGTCGCGTTCGCGCGCGTCGAGGCTCTGAGCCTGCTGCTCC
>CAYHEI010000301.1:0-4451 GCA_964355385.1 uncultured bacterium
TCCCCGAGCCCCACGCCGAGCTGGCTGTCGGCTTCATGGGCGAGGCCCTGGCGAACCTCGGGGCGGCGCGGGCCCGATGAATCCGGTTCGCGATATACTGGCGGCTGTCACATGGCCATATTGAAGGTCGCCCAGATGGGCCATCCGATCCTCCGTGCCCGCGCGCGCGCCGTCACGCCCGCGGAACTGGCCACGCCCGACTTCAAGCGGTTCCTCGCCGACTTGGTGGAGACCATGCGGGAATACGAGGGCGTCGGCCTCGCCGCGCCCCAGGTGCACCGCGGCGTGCGAGTCGCGGTGATCGAGGCGTACCGGAACGCCCGGTACCCCGACGCGCCGGATGTCCCCCTACGCATCCTGGTGAATCCGCGGGTCACGCCGCTCACGGAGACGCGGATCGAGTGGTGGGAGGGGTGCCTCAGCATCCCGGGGCTGCGGGGCCTGGTGCGCCGCCCCCGCAAGGTCCGCGTGGAGGCGCTGGACGGGACCGGCACGCCCCGCGTCTTCACCGCCGAGGACTTCCTCGCGGTGGTGGTGCAGCACGAGACCGATCACCTGGACGGCCGGCTGTTCCTGGACCGCATGGACGATCTGTCCGAGCTCTCCTTCCAAAAGGAATACGAAAGACATCATCTCGCTCATGAATCCAATGCTCGTGAACCAGGCCGCCCGTCCCGTCGCGGCCGGGCCGGGCGCGGCGCCCGCTCTCGCTCGCGCCGTCCGACGACTTTCACCGCGGAGGTGACGCCATGACGTTCGCCCTGCCGGAAGCGGAGTTCTTCATTCCCGACGGCATGACCGAGACGGCGGCCTTGCGGCGCACCACCCACCTGGGCGTCGGGGCGCACCAGGACGATCTTGAGATCATGGCGTGGCACGGCATCCTGACCTGCTTCGATTCCGACACGGACTGGTTCACCGGGGTGACGGTGACGGACGGCGGCGGCAGCGCTCGTACCGGGCCCTACGCCTCCACGACCGACGCGGAGATGCGCCTGATCCGCCGCGCCGAACAACGCAAGGCGTCCGTGCTCGGCGAGTATTCCGCGATGATCCAGCTCTGCCACCCGAGCGCGACCGCCAAGAACCCTTCCGATGGGACCATGATCGAGGACTTCAAGGCCATCCTCGCCGCGGCCCGGCCGCGCGTCGTGTACACCCACAACCTCGCCGACAAGCACGACACCCACGTCGCGCTCGCGCTCAAGCTGGTCAAGGCCGTCCGGCAGCTCCCCCCGGCGGACCGGCCCGAACGCCTCTACGGCTGCGAGGTCTGGCGCAACCTCGACTGGATGCTCGACGAGGACAAGGTGGTCTTCGACGTGAGCGCGCACGAGAACCTGGGCGCCGCCCTCGTCGGCATCTTCGACTCCCAGGTCGCCGGCGGCAAGCGCTACGACCTCGCGACGCTGGGCCGGTGGCGCGCCAACGCCACGTACTTCGCCTCGCACGCCACCGACAAGGCGACCGCCCTCATCTACGCGATGGACCTCACGCCGCTCGTCAAGGACGAACGCCTCGACCCCGCCGCGCTCGTGCAGGGACACCTGGACCGCCTCGCCGCGGACGTCGCGGGCCGCCTCAAGAAGTTCTCGTGAGCTCGCTGCTCCTGCAGACGCCGAAGCTGGCCCCCGTGCTCGACCCGGGCTTCCGCCCGGCCGTCCTGGGCGACCGCGAATACGGCGAGGCCGTCCGCGCCTCCGGCCGGGGCGTCCCGCTCGAGATCGCGTTGCAGCGCAATCCCGGAGCGATCAGCGTCCATCGGACCCAGGTCTTCCCGTCGGGCGGCGCCCACGACGCGGACACGCTGCGCTACGCGGAGCGCCTGCTCAAGTTCCTGCTTTGGCAGAAGGGCGGGCACCGCATCATCGTCGCGGGGCCTGCGCCGGTCGTGGAGCATCTCCGCCGCGCATACGCCCCGGGCGGCGCGCGGGCGTTCGACGCGGAGTTCATGGGTCGCGTGTACGAGAAGCCGTTCTCGGTGGAACAGGTCGGCGAAGACCGCATTCCGGAAGTCGTGGAACCATCCAACAAAACCGGAGGCCACTTGGACGGCTGCCGGATCGGGTTCGACGCGGGGGCGAGCGACCGGAAGGTCGCCGCGGTGATCGAGGGTAAGGCGGTCTGGAGCGAGGAGGTCATCTGGCACCCGCGCGACCAGAAGGATCCCGCCTATCACCACGGCGAGATCAATTCGGCCCTCAAGGCGGCGGCCGCGCGAATGCCCCGGGTGGACGCCATCGGCGTGAGCTCCGCCGGAGTCTACATCAACAACCGCGTCATGGTCGCCTCGTTGTTCCGCGGCATCCCGCGCGACTTGTTCGAGAAACGGATCAAGCCCCTCTTCATGGACTTGCGCCGGGAGTGGGGCGGCATTCCGCTGGAGGTCGCCAACGACGGGGATGTGACCGCGCTCGCGGGAGCCATGACCCTCGGCGCGGGCGCCGTCCTGGGCATCGCGATGGGCTCGTCGGAAGCCGCGGGCTGGGTCACGCCCGAGAAGTGCCTGACGGACTGGCTGAGCGAGCTCGCGTTCGCGCCGATCGACTACCGGGACGGCGCGCCCGTGGACGAGTGGTCCGGAGACGCGGGCTGCGGGGTGCAGTACTTCTCGCAGGTCGGCGCGATCCGGCTGGCGGCGGCGGCCGGACTCCCCCTGCCCGAGACGCTCACGCCGGCCGAGAAGCTGAAGGAGATCCAGGAGGCGCTCTCCCGCCATGACGAGCGCGCGGCGAACGTCTTTCGTTCCATCGGGACCTGCCTGGGCTACGCGCTCGCCCGGTACGCGGAGTTCTACGACGTGCAGAATGTCCTGATCCTCGGCCGCGTGACGTCGGGCGCGGGCGGAACCCTCATCCTGGGGGAGACCCGCGCCGTCCTCGCGGAGGAGTTTCCGGGCCTCGCGGCGCGGCTGCGCCTCCACCTGCCCGAGGAAGAATCCGAGCGCCGGGTCGGGCAGGCGGTCGCCGCCGCGAGTTTGCCGGCGATCAAGGACCGGGAGCCGCATGGATAACGGGCGAACGCGAGTGAGCCCGCGCCAGGCATGGCTGTGCCATGCCTGGCGGCCGTGGATTCACCTGTGAGCCGCGCGCTCGGAATCGACCTGGGCGGAACGAACATCAAAGCGGGGTTGGTCGCCGCGAACGGAACCGTGCTGGCGCAGGCGGAGACCCCGACGCTGGCCCACGAGGGGCCGGACGCGATTGTCGGACGCATGGCCCAGCTCGGCCGGCAATTGCTCGCCGGGGCGCCCGGCCCCGTGCTCGGCGCCGGAGTCGGCTCCCCCGGTCCGCTCGATCCTTCCACGGGCACGCTGTACTTCACCCCGAACATGCCGGGCTGGAACGACTACCCGCTCGGCACGCGGCTGGCGGAACGGCTCGGCATGAAGGTCGTGGTGGAGAACGACGCGAACTGCGCCGCCCTGGCCGAATACTGGCTCGGCGCGGGTCGCGGGACGCGCACGATGATCTTGCTGACGCTCGGGACCGGGATCGGTGGCGGCATCATCCTGGACGGGAAGCTCGTCAACGGGGCGCGGGTCACCGCGGGCGAGGTCGGCCACATCGCGATCTCCTGGGACGGCCCCAAGTGCGGCTGCGGCAGCCGGGGGTGCCTGGAAGCCTATTGCGGCACGGCGGGCATCCTCGCCCGCGCGCGCGAGCTCCTCGACAAGCCCGGAACGGTGAGCCTGTTGCGGGACCTCGCGGGCCCGGATCTCGAGAAGCTCACGCCCGCGCTGATCGGCTCGGCCGCCCGCAAGGGGGACGGCCCCGCGCTCTCGATCTTCAAGGAGACCGGCCGCCTGCTGGGCGTCGGGATCGCCAGTCTCGTGAATCTCTTCGCCCCCGAGGTGGTGATCATCGGGGGCGGGATCGCCGCGAACGCGGACTGGCTCTTCCCCGCCGTGCGCGAGGAGATCCGGCGCCGGGCCATGCGCCCGGGCAGCGAGCAGGTGCGGCTCGTCGCGGCGGAGCTGGGCAATCACGCAGGCATCGTCGGCGCGGCGAGGCTGGTGCTGCCCGCCTGAGCTCTTGAACTCCTCGCCTCGCTGGCCGCGACTCCTCTTGCTGCTGTTGTGCGCGGGACTGCCCTGCGGGGCGTCGCTCGCGCTCACCCTCCTCAACGCGCTCCTCCCGTCGTGGGCCGGCTTCAACTACGCGGTGGACCCCCTCGCGCCCGCGCACGCGCTCTGGGGCATCGCCGGCGCGCTGCTCCTCGCGGTACCGTCCCTGCCGCCGCTCGGCCTCGAACCGCTGGGCCTCGCGCTGGCCGCGGCGGCCGCCGGGACGATCGGCGCCCCCCGGACTCCGCTCCCACTGCTCCCCTGGCTCTGCGGCATCGTGGTCTTCGCCCGGGCCCGCGAGGCCGCCGGTCGGGATCCCGGCTTCCCGCTGCGGTTCGCGCGCCTCTCCGCCGGGATCGCCGCGGTGGTGGCGCTGCACGGCATC
>CAYHEI010000302.1:0-4415 GCA_964355385.1 uncultured bacterium
GCAAGTGGCTGCTCGCGCTCGCGGTCGGGGCGCTGACGGCGGCGCCGTTGCCGCGCACCGCCTCGCCCCGTAGGGTTCGGGTGGACGCGGCGTCGCTGCCCGGCCTGGCGCTGGCGGTCTTCGCGTCCCTCTGGGTCGGTGTCTCGCTCGCTCGGCCCGCGCTGGCGCGCCTGGTGCTCGCGGATCCACGGCGTGCCGCCGACCCGGCCCGCGCGCGGATCGCGCTGGTGGTGCATCCCCTCGCGGCGGTGCGGGTGCCCGGCGCCGCTGCGCACGCGGACCTCGCGCGCGGCGAGGAACTGCTGCGGATGGGCCGGGCGGCGGCCGCCCGGGGCTGGCTCGTGTCCGCGGCCGCTGCCGCTCCGTCCAGTCCGTTCCCCTGGATCGGCCTGGCGCGCTGCGCGATGGTGGAGCGGAACGCGCGAGCTGCGACCGCCGCGCTCGCGGAGGCCGTTCGGCGCGAACCACTGTGCCTCGAGGCGGCCGTCCTCCGGGCCCGCCTGTGCGAGTCCCGGGGCGACCGGGGGGGGGCGCGGGCTCTCTACCGGCGGGTGCTGCTGTTGAGAGCGAATCTCCTCGCGCGCACCGGTGCGAACGCATACGAGGGCCGCCTGATTTCGGTGGACGAGGCAGCGGTGCGCGGCCGCCTGCTTGACCTGGGGAGCGCGCGTTGAGCGGGCTCCGGCCGCTCGAATCCCTTTCGGGCCGGTGGACGCGACCGCTGCTGGCCGCGGGGGCGGGCGTCGCGGCGTCGCTCGCGTTTCCGAGCTGGCTGACGCCTTCCTTCCGCCCGTGGACGGGCTGGGTGGCGTGGTTCGCGTTCGTGCCGTTCCTGGCCGCCCTGGAGGGATGCGGCGTGCGCCGCGCGGCGTGGCTGGGCTGGCTCGCCGGCCTCGGGTTCTTCGGGTCGGCGCTGTACTGGATCGCGGCGATCAAGGAGCTGGACGGCCTGCGCCTCGCCGCCTGGGCCGCGTTCGCCGGGATCCTCGCGCTCTACTGGGCGGCGTGGGCGGCGATCGTCTGCGCCGCCGGGCCGCGCCGCGGTGCGCTGCTGGCGCCGGCGCTGTGGGCGGTGCTCGAATGGGCCCGCGGATGGGGATCGATCGGATTCCCCTGGGTGGAACTCGGGGCGTCGCAGTGGGCTTTCTCGCCCGTCTTTCAGGGCGCGCGCGCGTTCGGCGTCCACGCGGTCTCCGCGGCGGTGGTCGCCGTCAACGTCGCGCTCTGGGCGTGGGTACGTCCGCGCCGCGCCCTCGCCGGCCTTTCCGCGGGGTCGGCCGGGGTCTGGCTGGCGGGGCTCGCCCTCGCGGCCGCCGTCACGCGAATTCCGGCCGGGCGGGCGGGCACGGGCGCGCCGCTGCGCGTCGCGGCGCTCCAGGGCAGTTTCACCGAGGAGGAGAAGTGGTCGCTTCCGCTTTCGACGATCCTCGGCCGCTTCGAGGATCTGGCGTTGAAGGCGGAGAAGAGCGACTTGATGATCTGGCCCGAGACGGCCACGGCCGAAATCTGGGAAGAACAGCCGGAGATTGCGGCGCGGGCGCGTCGGCTCGCGGTCCGCACGGGCGCGGCGCAATTGATCGGTTCGGTACAGCGGGGCAAGGACGGCCGTTTCCACAACGCCGTCGTGCTCGTGACCGCCGGCGGCGAAGCCGGACGCGTCATGAAGCGTCACCTGGTGCCGTTCGGAGAGTACATTCCCGGTTGGTTCCGCCGGTTCGCACCGTTTGCCCGCAAGCTCACCTCCGGCGTCGTAGACTTCTCCCCCGGCGAAGCGTCCGGAATCATCGAGATTCCGGGCGGCCCGCGCTGCGGCGTGCTGGTCTGCTACGAGGCCAACTTCTCGGGCCTGGTGCGCGACCAGGTGCGAGCGGGCGCGGAGGTGCTCGTCAATGTGACCAACGACGCCTGGTACCGCCGGACCGCCGCGACCTGGCAGCACGCGCTCGGCCCGGTCTGCCGTGCCGTGGAGTACGGGCGTTGGCTCGTGCGCTGCGCGAACACGGGCGTCTCGTTCATCGCCGGTCCCGACGGCGGTGTGTGGGCTCCGGTCGGGGTCTTCGTCCCGGGGGTCGTCGCCGGCACGCTTCCCCCTCTTTCGGGCGCCACGCCGTACGCGCTGTGGGGGGAATGGCCGCTCATCCTGGCCGGCGCCGCGGCGTGGGCGGCGGGCAGGGCGCGTAGGCGATGACGCTGCTTGAGATCCGGGGGCTCGCGAAGCGCTTCGGTGGGGTCGCCGCGCTGGACGGCGTGGACCTCGCGGTCGGGTCGCGGGAAATCGTCGGGCTGATCGGGCCGAACGGAGCCGGGAAGACGACGCTGTTCAACTGTCTCGCGGGGTTCATCGTCCCCGACGCCGGCGAGATCCGGTTCGGTGAGTCCCGGATCGACCTGGTAGGGCGGGCGCCGCACGAGATCGCGCGGCTCGGGCTCGCCCGCACGTTCCAGAATCTCCGGGTGTTCCCTCTCATGACCGTCCTCGAGAACTGCATGGTGGGCCGCCATGCGCGCACGCGGGCCGGGATCGTCGCGAGTTTGCTCCGGCCGCGCTGGGTCGGGGACGAGGAGGAGGTCACGCGGCTCAAGGCGGAGGAATGGCTGGAGTTCGTCGGGCTCGCCTCGCTCGCGGGGCGCTCCGCGGGGGAGCTGTCCTTGGGCGATCAGCGCCGGCTGGAGATCGCTCGCGCGCTTGCCTCGGAACCGCTGCTCCTCCAGCTCGATGAGCCCGCCGCCGGGATGAACCCGCGTGAAAGCGGCACCCTGATGGAACTGATCGGGCGGATCCGGGCACTGGGGATCGCGATCGTGCTGATCGAGCACGACATGCGGGTCGTGATGGGAATTTCGGACCGTGTCGGCGTGCTGGATCACGGGGTGCTGATCGCGAGCGGCGCGCCGCGCGACATTCAGCGCGATCCGCGCGTCATCGAGGCGTACCTGGGCGCTCCCGACGGGAGCGAGGGATGAACCTGCTCGAGGTGTGCGGGCTCGCGGTGTCGTACGGCCGGCGCTCCGTCCTGCGCGATCTCTCCTTCGGCGTCTCCGCGGGCGGCATCGTCGCGGTGTTGGGGGCGAACGGGGCGGGGAAGAGCACGATGCTGCGGACGATCTCCGGTCTCGTCCGACCCCTGGCGGGCGCCATCACCTTCGACGGCGAGGATCTGGTGCGGTTGTCCCCGGGGGAGATCGTCGCGCGGGGGGTGTGCCAGGTGCCGGAAGGTCGGCGCATCTTCTCCCGGTTGAGCGTGCTCGAGAACCTGCAACTGGGGGCCTACCTGCGCCCGGGGGGCCCGGAGACCGGGAAGGTCTTGGACCGCGTGCTCTCCATGTTTCCGGTGCTGGCCGAGCGCCGCCGGCAGGCTGCCGGGACGCTCTCGGGCGGCGAGCAGCAGATGCTCGCCATCGGGCGGGCGCTCATGGGCCGGCCCCGCCTGCTGTTGCTCGACGAGCCCTCGCTCGGTCTGGCCCCCCGCCTCGTGACCCGTATCTTCTCGATCATCGGGGAGATCCACGCGGCGGGATGCGCGATCGTGCTGGTCGAGCAGAACGCGCGGCGGGCGCTGCTGCTCGCGCAGCAGGGCTTCGTGTTGGAGGGCGGTACGATCTCGATCCGCGGGCCCGCGCGGGAGCTGATGGAAGACGCCCGCGTGCGCGAGGCCTACCTGGGAGGCTGAGACAGGCGGCGTTGCCCCTGCGGCGAGCGAGGCGCTATCATGAAGGACAGGACACACGGAGCATGAGCGTCACGCTCGAAACCCTGGAACCCGTGCGCGCGAGCGCCCTCCTGTCCGATTTCAAGGACGAGGAGCTCGGGCGGCTCGCGGCCTCGATGGACCTGGTCGAGTTCGACAAGGACCAGCACCTGTTCGAGCAGGACGAGGCGGGGGACGCGCTGTACATCATCCTGAGCGGGCAAGTCGGCGTCATCCGGAAGATCCTGAAGGAGCAACGCCAGAAGGAGCGGATGCTCGCCGTCGTCGGGCTGGGTGAGTGCATCGGCGAAATGGCGCTGGCGGACGAGGGGCCGCGCTCGGCGACGATCGTCGCGCTCGAGCCGGTCCGCGCGGTGAAGTTGACCCGCGATCGTTACGAAGCGCTTCGCGATGCCGACCCCAAACTCGCCATCAAGATGGCGCTCAGCCTTTTCCGATTGCTTTCGAAACGGCTGCGGCAGATCAACAAGAATCTTGAAATAGTTCAGTACTGGATGTTCGCTTGACCTTCGCGACCACGGCCGTCAGCCCAGGAACAGCCCGGGCGGGCGCGCCGACCGCGCACCGCGCGGTCGGCGGGATGTTCGCTTGACCTTCGCGATCGCGATCGTGGCGATCGCGGGAGCGGCGTGGGCGGGGGCGCCGAGAGAGGCCGTGCTGGATCAGGCCGCGTGGCGCGCGCTGCCGGACCTGCCCGCGCCCGTG
>CAYHEI010000303.1:0-4412 GCA_964355385.1 uncultured bacterium
CGCCGGTCAGGAGGTGCGCCACGGAGACCGGCAGCACGTCCCGGTCACCGATCTTCACGCACTCGTACCGGATCGTCTTGTTCTCGGTCTGCTTGATGCGGTCGCGCAAGCCGTCCAGGAACGAGTGTGGCGACCAGACGTTCGCCCACTGGTCCATGTTCACGCCCCCGTACTTGTAGTACGTCCCGATCCGGCCGTAGGCCGAGATGCCGAGCGCGATGACCGCGGTCACGGCGAACACCGCGAGCACCTGCCCCAGCCGCAGCCGGGCCGCGTCGGCGGCCTTCAAGCCGTTCATCACGTAGGGCATGAAGATCTCGCGCAGGTCGTTCATGAGGATGGCCTTCTGCATCATCAGCGCGTTCAGCGACGCGCCGCCCAGCCACGCCGGGGGAAAGAGGCCCGCGATGACGTCATAGGCAACCACGTTGGTCTGCACAAACATGAGCCCTGACTCCGCCACGATGCGGGTCAGGACGAGGATCACCATGAGGAAGACGAGCACGCCCAGGAGCGCCACCCACCACGCCGCCCCGGCCGCGAGGAACCACAGCACCATGCCGGCGATCCCCAGGACGATCAGCCCGAGCGCCCAGCGCGGCGGGATGGGATCCCGGCCGTCCGAACTCGTCCCCGCGAGCGCCCGGTCCCACCACTCCTTGAGCGAGCGCCGCGCCGACCAGCACAGGAACCCCGCGATCACCGCCATCGCCCCCGCGGTCTCGTGCGTCGGGATCGCGAGGCCCCAGTCGGCCCAGAATCCCGTCGCCCCGCTGCCCAGGTACGCGAGCCAGACGTAGCTGAGCTTGTAGAGGACGAAGAAGAACCAAAGCGAGAACGCGATCTCGGTCGTGAGCAGGAAGGTGAGCCCGATCACCGAGAAGTAGAGATGCGCCTCGGCCAGGTTGAACTCGCTCCACGGCCGGTCGGAGAAGAGCCCGTACGTCGGCCACGTGGTCGGAATCAGGGGCAGTCCCGGCAGATAGGCCCGCAGCCCGTTGATCCCCCAGACGAGGCAGGGCACCGCGACGCCGACCCAGGTCAGGCGGTTGCGGAGGAAGGCGTTCAGGAACCGCCCCGGCCGCGCGGCCCGCACCAGCTCCACCGGAAGCTGCACGATCGGGAAGATCAGCCGCTCGCGGGACGTCCACTGGTGGAAGAAGACCGAGACCAGGGCGGTGTTCGACGCGAAGAGGCACAACGTGAAGCCGAACCACGCGATCATCGGCGTGACCCAGGCCCCCCACGGGATATGCTCCCCCCGCGGGAGGCCCTCCATGAACCACTTGATCGCGGGACTGTTGGGGTCCCGGCTCACGACCATCCAGTCGGGGAGGTATTTCAAGATGAAGACGTCGTACTCGTTGCTGTGGCTCCCGTAGTAGGTCGGCGCGACCACCCAGGAGGGGAAGTAGCGCATGATGCCCGCCGAGCAGATGCCGCCCGCGACGCCGATCATGCCCCAGACCAGGAGCAACTCCCCGGCCGAGAGGCCCGCGACGCCCAGCCAGCGCCGGGCCGCGCCGTTGATTCCGAGAATGAGCAACACAACGACGACGATGGAGATGACGGGAAAGTGGTTGCCGATCAGGAGGCTGTTGTAGAGGTAGTAGTCGTTGTACGCCATCGCGAGGTCGATGAGGATCGAGGCCAGCAGGCCCAGGCACACGGCCCGGGCGGTGAGCGGCGAGGACGCCGGCGCGGGTTTGGCTTCAGCCATGAACCCCCATCCTACCAGCGGACGGGAACCAGCCGCCCCCCTTCCGAACTCTCGACCGCGCCGAGGACCATGGCGAGGCTCTTGATGTTGTCCTCGCCGGCCGTTTCGGGGACGGCCCCCGTGCGGACGCACTCGACGAACTCCGTGATCACGCCCAGGTGGCCTCCGTCTTTGTCTGATGGTTCCAAAGGAAGAATGGAAAGATCCTTCCAGACGGAGTGGAAGCCGCCGGAAGATTCGACGACCTGGGCCCGGATGCCGCCGTGGCCGTCCCACGTCGCACTGCCGCGCTCGCCGATGAACCGCCAGTCGCATTCCCAGCTCGTGTTGAGCCCCTCGGCGCACCAGCTCCCCCGGTAGGTGTAGACGCAGCCGCCCGTCATCTCGAAGATCGCCGCCGCCGACGCGTCGTGGTCGTACCACGAGCCCGGCGGGTTCCACTCGCGGCAGAAGACCGACGCGGGGTCCGTGCCGATCAGGAACCGCGCGGCGTCGAACGTATGGATCGCCATGTCCTCGACCAGGACGTGGCGCATCCGGTCCCGGAAGCCGCCGAAGTGCGCGCCGATCATGAAGTCGCAGTGCACCGTTCCGATCCGGCCCAGCGCGCCGGAGTCCAGGAACCGCTTCATCCGCCGGAGGTTGCGGTCGTACCGGCGGGTCTGCGTCACGGCGTGCAGCTTCCCCGCCGCGCGCGCCGCCGACAGGATGCGGTGGGCGGCGTCGAGCGAGTCCGCCATCGGCTTCTCCCCGAGCACGTGACAGCCCTTCCCCAGCGCGCTCACGCAGACGTCCGCGTGGGCCGGCGGCACCGTGCAGTCGAAGACCGCGTCGGGTTTCACGCGGTCGAGCACTTCGGCAAGCTCAGTGCCGAGAACGGCGCCCGGCAGCTTGAACTCCGCAGCGCGCGCCCGGGCCGCCTCCGCGCGCACATCCACCAACCCCGCGATCTCGAGCCCCGGGATCTTCGCCGCCGCCGTCAGCCACGCGTGGCTGATGCCCCCGCACCCCACCAGCACGGCTTTGATCATTCCGGAATACTCCTGGTCTTCATTGAAACCAACACATCAATGGCATGGCCGGCGTGCAACACCCCCAGGCGCAATCCCGCGAGGAGGATGCCCAGGTGCAGCCCGACCGGAGAGTCCGGAAGCCGCTGGACGCGCGCGAGCAACTCCCGGAACGGGTGCAGTTCCACGCGCAGGAATTCGGTGTCCTCGGGCGCCGCGCGCCGGGCGCGCCGGGCGTCGAGCGCGAGGAAGTAGCAGGACTTCATGTTGGTGGACGCCGGCGAGGGGTACCAGCGGCCGAGCGCGATCCAGCGCCGCGCCGCGTACCCGGTTTCCTCCAGCAGCTCCCGCTTCGCGCCCGCGAGCGCGGACTCGCCCCGCTCGATCTTTCCGGCCGGCAGCTCCAGCAGGCTCCGGCGCACCGGGTGGCGGTACTGCCGCACCAGCACCGCTTCGCGCCGCCGGGTGAGCGCCACGATGTGCGCGACGTTGCCGAAGGGGCGGAACTGGTACGGGAAGCGCCGGCCGCGGAGCGCGACGTCCTCCTCGACGACGTGGAAGAACTTCGAGCGCAGGATCGTGCGCCGCCGGATGACGCGGGCCTTCCACGGGCGCGTCACCGGCGCGCCGTCCGGTGCAGGTGGCCGAGCGTCCCCCGATTCCCCGGGTGCTGCGGGTCCAGACGCAGGGCTTCCTCGAGCGCCGCGTCGGCCGGATCGAGGACGAGCGCGCGGCGCAGGTAGCGCTCGGCGTCGGCGGGCCGGTGCAGCGTCTTGGCCTGCCGCGCGAGTTTCACCAGCAGCCGCTTGTGCGCGGCCCCCGCGGCGCGCGGCTCGAACCGCGCGATGGTCTCGCGCCACGCCAGCGCGTCGGTGAGCTGCCAGCGCGACTCCGCCTCCACCGCAAGCCGGTCCCACAAGTCGAGATCGCAATAGCCGGCGGCATCGGCCTTCTTCAAGTAGCTGCCCGTCTGGTACCGGTCCTCCCGCTGCCAGCAGGTTCCGAGACCGTAGGCCACCTCGGCCACGTCGCCCGCGATGCGGTCCAGCTCCTGCGCGCGCTCCGCGGCACGGTCCAGCCGGCCCCCGGCCCGCAAACGCTCCAGCTCGGCGAAGGCGGTTTCGATCCCGGGCAGCGTCGGCGGCGGCACGCCTTCCGTACGATCCGCCCCGAGACGATAGACGTAATATCCGCCGTCCTGGAGGGAGAGCCGTTCCGGCGCCGCGATGAGCCGCGCGTGGCGGCGCCAGTACTCCGCCCACACCGTGAGATCGCGCGGCGTCCACGCGGCGCGGGGGCGAGCCCGATCTCGAAACGCCCGCACGTGGTTGTGAATCACGTACGTGACCCGGAGCTGGCGCATGCGGCGCGCCAGATCGTCCGCGGTCGTGCTCGCGCGCACCAGGCCGAAAAACGGCGGAGGCTCCGACCGGGCCGGAGCGATGACCGCGAACGGCAGCGGCACGACCCGGGTCTCCCCCGCCAGGAGCACGCGCGCGCCCGGCGGGATCGCGCGGCCGGCACAATCGGCGACCTCGCCCCACACGCCGCGGGCGCGCAAGGCGTAGGCGGCCTGCCCCTCGAAGCCGAGCCCGGCGAGTACCGCGCCTCCCGCCACCGCGTCGAGCGCGACGCGAAGCGCCAAGAATCCGAGCAGCACGATGAGCGCCACGCCCCGGCCG
>CAYHEI010000304.1:0-4392 GCA_964355385.1 uncultured bacterium
CTCACTTTGAGCCCCGTCCGTCCCAGCCGCGTGTAGTCCATGTCGCATCCTCCTTGGAAAGAAATCGGCAATCCCCATGATAGCAGCGCGGGCGGGACTATAATAAACCATGTCATGCGCGCCTTCTTCACCGCGCTGCTCGTCGCCGCCCGCGCCGCGGCCATGAGCCCCGTCGCCCTCCCCACCCCGACGCCGCAGCACCTGCCGCGCTGGCGTGGTTTCAACCTCCTCGAGAAGTTCACGGTCGAGTGGGGAAACAAGAACGCGCCGTTCGTCGAGGACGACTTCGCGATGATCTCCCAGTGGGGGTTCAACTTCGTCCGGCTGCCCATGGACTACCGCTGCTGGATCGAGGAGGGCGACTGGCGCCGGTTCAACGAGAAGACGTTGAAGGAGATCGACCAGGCGATCGAGCTCGGCAAGAAGTACCACATCCACGTCTGCCTGAACTTCCACCGGGGTCCCGGCTACTGCGTGAATCCCCCCAAGGAGCCCAAGGACCTCTGGACCGATCCCGAGGCGCAGGAGGTCTGCGCGCTGCATTGGGCGACGTTCGCGCGCCGCTACAAGGGGCTGCCCAACTCGCGGCTCAGCTTCGACCTCCTCAACGAGCCCAACGACATGCCCAACGAGACCTACGCCAAAGTCGCGCGGCTGCTCGTCGCCGCGATCCGCAAGGAGGATCCGGAGCGGCTGATCATCTCGGACGGCACGCGCTGGGGAAACAAGCCCGTGCCGGAGCTGGCGGACCTCAGGATCGCCCAGAGCACGCGGGGGTACGCGCCGATGCAGATCAGCCATCACAAGGCCACGTGGATCCACGGCTCGGACGCGTGGCCCACGCCGACGTGGCCGCTGAAACTCGCCGACGGAGTCTGGGACCGGGACCGGCTCCAGCGGGAGCAGATCGAACCGTGGAAGAAGCTCGAGGCGCTGGGCGTCGGAGTCCATGTCGGCGAATGGGGCGCGTTCGTCCACACGCCCCACGACGTCGCGCTGGCCTGGATGCGGGACTGCCTCGAGAACTGGAAAAAGGCCGGCTGGGGCTGGGCGCTGTGGAACCTCCGCGGCGGGTTCGGCATCCTCGACACCGACCGTCCCGACGTGGACTACGAGGACTTCCGGGGCCACAAACTCGATCGCGCCATGCTGAACCTGCTCCAGCGGTATTGAGCGGGCGGCTTCCCGGGCTCCCGGCCGCGGCGCTGGCGCTCACGGCCGCGTTATCCGTCGCGGACGTGCGGGTGAGCGAGGGCCCGGTCGCCACCGCGCCCCGCCCGATCGTGTACGCCTGGTTCCCGGCGAACCTGGACGACTGGAGCACGGCCGGATTGGACTGGAGCGTCCTGACCCACGTCTGCTTCCGCGCGGTCATCCTCCAGCCGGACGGCACCGTGCGGCCCAGCCCGCAGACCACCGACGCGCGCGTGCAACAGCTCGTGGAAGAGGCGCACGCGCACGGCGTGAAAGTCTGCGTGCTCGCCTGGGGGACCACGGCGCGCAACGCGGACCGCTACCTCGCCCGCTGCCCGGAACGGACGGTCCAGTCGCTCCTGGCCTACGTCCAGGCGCACCACCTCGACGGGGTCAACATCGACGACGAGACCTGGCGCGCGGTGAACGAGGACGCGGGCGGGTTCAACCGCTGGCGCGTGGCCGACTTCTTCCATGAACTGCGCAGCGTCTTCAAGCGCACCTGGCCGGAGTACCATCTCTCGTGGGCGAGCCCCCCGGTGATCAGCCCGGAGGACCGCTACGGGGTCGCGTGGCCGGACTACGCGGCCGCGGCGCGGGAGCTCGACGCGCTCGCGATCATGGCCTACGCCCTGTGCCCGCCTTCGATCGGCTGGACGGGAGCCGCCCAGCCGGTGCGCGGCGGCGGATTCGTCGGAACGCATCCGCGCGACGTGGCCACCGTCGTCGCGGACTACGCAGCCGCCACGCAGGGACGCAAGGACACGCTGTTGCTGGGAATCAACTCGTTGTACGGCGGCTGGGAGTGGCGATGCCGCAAGGACTCCCCGCACGCGAACATCATCGGCCGGGGGCGCCGACTCTCGCCGACGGACGCCGCGGCGGGCGCTGCGAAGTGGGGCCGCCGCTGGGACCCCGTTCAGCGGGCCCCCTGGTACGTCCGGCGCGACGGAAAGGACTGGCGGCAGGCCTGGTACGAGGACGACGAGTCGTTCGCGGCCAAGGTCGCGCTCACGCGGGAGGAGGGGCTGGGCGGGATCGCCCTGTGGGTCGTCGGCGGAATGGACCAGCCCCCGACACTCTTCCCGACGCTGGCCCGCAGCCTGGAAGCGGCCCCCGCTTCCCCCACCCGCTGATGGCCGAAGGCCCGCGCATCCATCCCGTCCCCCGGCGCGGCGGGATCGAGTACTACCTCGAGACGGCCTGTCCCGACTGCGGCGTGACGGTCTTCGTCAGCGAGGACAAGCCGCAGGGAACGCGGTATGAGGACCTCCGGAATTTCGCGCGGCACCGCTGCCCGGAACCGCCGGGCTTCCCGATCGACGTGGGGAAGGTTCCGCCCGAGACCGCGGAGGCCTTCCGCGCCGCGGTCGAGGCCGCCTTCGGCAAGCGGCTCGTCCGGTTCATGGGCGTCCTGAAACGCAAGGGCCTTCCCATTCACTTCACGCCGGAGTGGGAGCCCCAGCTCGGGCACGTCAAGGAGTTCTCCGTCTCCGACGCCCATCGCGATCTGCCGGCGGGCGCGGCGCTCTTCGCGCTGGCCCTCCCGCACCTCCAGCGCCACTTCGCCGGCAAGGACGTGACCACGCTGCGGAAATACTACTTCTCGGCGCAGGGCGTCACGAAGTACGAGCGCGACCGCGCGGCGCACAAGGACCGCGTCCACCGCGTGATCGCCTGGAAGTGGCCTCTCAGCCCGCGTCAATCTCCCGGGTAAGGGGGCGGCCGAGCATCCGGCGGGTCCACAGCCGGAACCGGTCCACCCACTCGAACGCGGCGGGCACGACGATGAGCGTCAGCACCGTGGAGCTGAGCAAGCCGCCGATCACGCTGATCCCCATCGAACGGCGAAAGCGGCCGACCTCGGACAGTCCCAGCGCCAAGGGCAGCATGCCGGCGATCAGGGCCACGGTCGTCATGAGAATGGGCCGCAACCGGGTCCGGCCCGCCTGGACCAGGGCCTCGTCCCGGGAGAGCCCGCGCCGCATGAGCTGATAGGTGTAGTCCACGAGCAGGATCGAGTTCTTGGCCACGAGGCCCAGCAGCAGGACCAGGGAGATCATGGAGAAGATGCTCAGCGACTCGCCCGTGAGGAAGAGCGCAAGGAAGGCGCCGATCACCGCGAAGGGCAGCGCGATCATGATGAGCAGCGGCGTGATCACCGATTCGTAGAGGCTCGCCAGGATCATGTACATGAAGAGGACGCCCAGCCCCATGGCGATCACCATGTTGATCATCAGCTCGCGCAGATCCTCGGCTTGCCCCACGAACTCGTAGCGCACGCCCTCGGGCAGCTTCATCTTCGTCATGATCCGCTTGGCGTCCTCCAGAATATCCCCCAGCGCGCCGCCGGTCCCGAGCTGCCCGGAGAGCTGGATGAACCGCGCGCGGTCGCGCCGGTTGATCTTGGAGGGCCCGGTCGTGCTGCGCGGCGCCGCCACGTTCGACAGCTTCACCAGCGTGTAGTTCATGTTCGGAACGTAGACCGCGCCGAAGTCCTGCTCGAGGTCGCGCTGGCTCTCCTTGAGCCGCACCCGGATGTCGTACTCGCGGCCGCCCTCGCGGAACTTCGCGGGCACGATCCCGTCCACCATGCCGCGCAACTCCATGCCGGCCATCACCGTCGAAGCGCCCAGCGCCTTGAGCCGGGCCGACTCCATCACCACCTGGAACTCCGGCTTGCCCGTCCGGTAGTTCATGTCGACGTCGGCCAGCCCCTTGATCTTCGCGAAAGCCTTCCGGGCCTCGTTCGCAACGCCGGCGATCTCGTCCAAGTCGTCGCCCACGACGTTCATGGTGAAGGGCGCCTGGTTCCCGACCAGCTGCACGTCGCCCACGACGGGGGACAGCGCGGAGAACCGCGCCAGTTCCTCGCGCAGCTTCTGCTTCATCGCCGTCGTCGTCATGGGCCGCCGAGCGCGGTACGGGATCATCTCGACGAACACGGAGGCGACGTTGGGTTCGCCCTGCGCGTTGCCGACGAGCAGGGCGGTCCGGAGGTTCTCCCGGTGCGACCGGATCACCTGCTCGACCGTCTTGGCGCCCGCCAGCATGCCCTCCAGCGACGTGCCCGGCGCGGCCTCGAGCGTGACCTGGTAGAAGCCGACATCGGCGCTCGGCAGGAAGGTCTTCTGCACGTGCGGCAGGACCGCGAACACGCTGGCGGCGAACGCCGCCACGCTTCCGCCGATCACCCAG
>CAYHEI010000305.1:0-4373 GCA_964355385.1 uncultured bacterium
GGGGTCATCGGGGGGTTGCGCAGCACCCGTCCGGGCGGGGTGACCCCCACCCCCCGGGGGGTGGGCCCCGCCCGCACCCCCCTCCCGCCGCGGCCGCGCGGCCCCGGGGGGGTCTGGGCGACCAGCGCAAAGCCGGGCCGCTGGCGCTTCATGCCGACCGGGACGGTCCAGGCTTCCAGCGCGCCTTCCCGGTACACCCGCTCCATGAACGCCCCGACAAGCTGCGGGCTCATGTCGTCCACCACCGCCTCGACCTGCCGGACCTCGCCGCGCGGGGCGTCGGACCGCGCCTCCCCCACGAACCCGCGCAGCTGATTCGGACGGCGGGGCCCGCCGTCCCGCGCGCCCGCCCCGTAGCCGATGCGCTCGAGCGTCATCACGGGCGGTTCCCCGGGCGTGGCAAGCGCGCCGAGCAGCGCCGCTCCGGTCGGCGTCGCAAGCTCCCCCGTCCCGCGCCCGAGGGCGACGGCGGCCCCGCGCAGCAGTTCGGCGGTTCCCGGTGCGGGGACCGGCAACTCGCCGTGGTGGGCCATGACCGTGCCGGTGCCCGTGGTGACCGCGGACGCGTGCACGCGCGACACGCCGAGCAGGTGCAATGCGAACACGACCCCGTACACGTCGACGAGCGTGTCGACGTCCTCGAGCTCGTGCAGATGCACATGCCGGACCTTCCGGCCGTGCACGGCGCCCTCGGCCGCGAGGAGGCGGACGAACACCCTCTCCGCCGACCGCGCGACGCCCGGCGGGAGCGCGGCGCGTTTGGCGCGCGCGCGGACCGCGGCAAGCGCGCCGTGATTGCCGTGCCCTCCGATGGAATGCACCTCGACGCGCGTTCCCATGAACTCGCCGCGACGCACGCGGGACACGGTCCACCGCCACGGCGGCAGCCGCAGCGGCCGCAGCCCCCGCGCGATCGCGGCGGGGGACACCCCCGCGTCGATCAGCGCGCCGAGCAGCATGTCTCCGCTCACGCCGGAGAAGCAGTCGACGTAGGCGACCCGGCTCATGGTTGCAGCGCGGTCCGAATCATCCGGTTCGGACGCACAGCTCCTTGGCCAGCGCGAGCACTCGCTTGGCGCCGTCCAGGGCGGCTTGAGCCTGCTCCCGTCCGTACGTCTCGTGGGGCAGCGCCGGGCTGGCGAGGGCGTCCGGGTAGCGCGTCGGCACATAGTACTGGTCGAGCGTTCGGGCGGTACCCAGATGCTCCCGGAACCGTGGTTCGTGCCCCGAGCATTCCTCGGCCAGCTTCGCGACCGAGTGAATCGGGACATGCCGCGCCCCCATCCTGAACAGGAACGCCTTGAGCGCTTTCTGACCGACTTGTTCGGCGTGGTAGCACGCTTCCGACCAGTCCGCTGCCGCGAAATCACGCTCCCCGGCGGCGAGGTCGTGCTCGGCTTGGCTGATCCAGCGCGCGGCCTCCGCCTCGGGATCAGGCTTCATACAGGACTCTACCGTCGGCGACGGCCCGGGTCAGGAAGGGGTGGCCGGCGGCGAGCATGCGACCGTATTCGTCAGGCGTGTAGACGAGCACGTCGACCTGGGGACAGTCGGGAGGGATGAACGCGACGACGTCGCCCAGACGGGCGGCGAACGGACGATCCGTCGGCGCGACGACGATGATGTCGAGGTCGCTCGCGGCGTCCGCATCGCCGCGCGCCGCCGACCCGAAGAGGATGACCCGTCGGGCGCCGAAACGCTTCAAGCCCTCGACCAGCCTCGGAAGCGCGGAATGGATGGCGGAGACGTCCATGCGCACTGATTCTACACCCCGGTCCCGATCGGATCGACCCGAATCGTCAGGGCGCGAACAGGCTGTCGGGCAGCTCCTCGTTGAGGCGGACGTCGGCGAACTCGTGCCGGATCGCCGTCGTGTTGGCAGGCGACAGGAACGTCTCCTCGACGATCCCCGGGACGCTGATCTCGCCCACGACCCGGCTCGTGATGGACATGCGGTGGTACGCCCAGCCGGACGGATCGTACAGCCGGATGCGGTCCACCGTGCCGTTCGCGCCCACCCAGAACTCGCGGTGGGCGGCTTGCCCTGAGCCCGTCACGGGGCCGGCCGGCCAGGCTTCCAGCACCTGCCTCCCGCTCACCGCACCGCTGATGATGAGATTCAGCCCCGCGAGCGCCTCGCGGAAGTTCCAGAGGATGACCGGCGGCAGCGCGCACGGCGCCGCGACCGCGGACCCCGCCAGCTCGACGCTGCCCCCGTCCGGGGTGAAGCGCCAAGCCCGCGCGCCGTCGCGGACCAGGGCGTTGCCGTCGGGAGTCTCCACCCGGAGCTTGTCGGGACGCTTGAGCCAGTAGCGGTAGTGGGTGGTCGTGACCCGGCCCGCCACCGCCGTGCGCGTGTACGTGACCGTGGCCGTCGTCGTCACCGAGCACGAGATCGTCTGGATCGCCTCGAAGTTGGCCTGCACGGCGTCCACGAGAGCCTGCGCGGCGTCGTCGGCCGCCGCCGGCGCCGACCACAGGAGCAGGAGTCCCGCCAGCAATCTCATCGTCCGCCCCCCATGGCTTGCGCCATCCCAGGCGATACGAACGTCACCGTGACGCGGGCCTCGGACACGTTGCCGATGAAGTCCTCCACCACCAGGCGCAGGGTCCACGGCCCCGGCGCCAGGCCGGCCGGATTCCAGGTCCCCAGTGGCCCGTTCCACACCGGCACGGCGGACTCGGCGAAGGCCATGAACGCCGTGGCGGAGGTCCCCGGACCGGCCTGCAGCGTGTACCGCTTGAAATAGGCGTCCGCGGCGATCCCCCGGAGCTCCACGGGCCCGCCGATGGCCGCACCGTCCACGGGCGCGGTGAGGACGGCGACCGGCGGGAGGCCATCCACGGGCGCACCGGCCCGGATGGGGAACTTGACCACGCGGTTGTTGTGCGTGTCCGCGACGTAAAGGAACGTGGACGAGAGGTCTACCGCGGCCCCGCGCGGCTGCTCGAACTGCCCGGGCCCGCTCCCCTCACGCCCGATCACGGCGGTGACGCGGCCCGCCGGGTCCGTGCGTTGCACCCGGGGGTTGAACGTGTCCACGACGTAGGACTGCGGGACGGCGTCCCGCGCCACGTCGGACGGACCCGCGAACTGCCCCGTGAGCGTGCCGGTCATGCCGAATCCGAACAGGAAGGATCCGTCCGCCCGGAACGCCTGGACCCGGTTCAGCCCCCGGTCCGTCACGAAGACCGTCCCGCCGGGCAGGACCGCGATGCCCGCCGGTTTGTCGAACTGTCCGTCGCCCGTCCCCGCCGCGCCGATCGTCCGCACGAACGACCCGTCCGCCCCGAAGACCTCCACGCGGTGGTTGCCCGTGTCGGCGACGTACAACCGCCCCGTGGCGTCCCGGGCGATCCCCTCCGGGCGGAGCAGCTTCCCGTCGGCGCTCCCCCGGCTTCCCAGAGCGCGCAGGAACGTCCCGTGCTCGTCGAAGACCGCCACCCGGTCGTGCATCGTGTCCGTCACGGCCAGGGTCGTCGCGGACGCGGCGACCGCCTGGGACGGCTGCTTGAGCACGGCGTCCCCGAACACGAGCAGCTCCTGCCCCCGCGCGGTGTACTTCTGGATGCGGTTGTTCATGGAATCCACGATATAGACGAAGTCGCGCCCGTCCACCGCCACGTCCGTCGGCAGCTTGTGCGCGTGGCGCGGGCTGAACTCGAATCCTCGCCACCATTCCTCCGGCGCGACGAACCAGTCGAACGAGAGCGGTGCGCCGGTGGCGTCGACGTAATAGGTGTTCGACGCGACGGCCTCGTTCCCCGCGGCGTCGCGGACCACGAGCCGGACGAGATAGTCGCCCGCCGGGAGCGTGCCGGTGTCCCAGGTGCCGAGCGGCCCGTCCACCGTGTCGCTCCCCACGGGCGTTCCCACGGGTCCCGTGATCGCCTCGAACTCCGGCGAGCCGGGCCGGCGGAATTCCAGCGTGTACGCCTGGAACGTCCCGTGCGGCTCGTAGGCCTTCCCGCGGAAGTCGATCGACGACGCCATCTGGACGCTGCCGTCGGCGGGCGCGGTGACCGCCGCCATCGGGGGCACGAGGTCCGCGTACGTCGCCGCCGCTTCGTTCGACGGTCCGCTCTCGAGACCGTTGGCGCCCACCGCGACGACGACGTACGCGTAGGCTTCGCCGAGCGTCACGGCGGCGTCGTCGAACGTCCGCGCGCCCGTCACGACCTCGCGGGTCGCGAAATACGTCGCGCTGGGGTCCTGCTTCATGAGGCGGTACGCCGGCGTCGGCGCGTTCTCCACGGCCGGCGCGTCCCAGGTCAGCCGCACCGCGAACGCCCCCGCCGTCGCCGCGCAGTTGCGCGGCGCCGCGGGCAGGCCCGCGGGGGTCGCGCCCCCCCCGCCGGCCGGCCGGGGGGGG